>JAIRPZ010000197.1 GCA_031256755.1 Planctomycetaceae bacterium | reverse complement strand
GCAAGATGCGTCCGGTTGTTCCGCCGAAGAGTAACCGGAAGAAACCTTGGCGATATAGTAAGAAGTTGTATAAGCGGAGGAATGTTGTTGAACGTAACTTCCGTAAAATAAAGGAGTTTTGGAGAGTGTTCACCCGATACGATAAACTCGATGAAACCTATAACGCTTTTATTGCGCTCGCAAACATCGCTATTTATCTGAAAAATTAGCGTCAACACGACCTAGTCAGATTATGTTTGCTTTCAATGTCACTGTAAAACCGCCGCAAGATGAAGCGGACTGTTTATGTTATAATCAGCCGCCGGGCAGTTATTATTGAAAAAGGATGGTTTGATTTTAATGCGCGGAGTTATCGCCCGAAAGATATGATACCGCTGTGGAAAAAAAGAAAGAACGGCATCGGCGATGTGTATTTTGATATAGAAATGGTCAAACACCGAAGGGATTTATCAAATGTCCGTGATGTCGCGGAAGCGGAACGGCAACTTGAAGAATTACGGTCACATCGTAAGAAATGCAAGAAACACAAAAAGCGTGCGGAAGGACAGGAATAAATGACAATAAATTTTATGATGACACCCAACGAAACATCCAATGATTCCGATTCGCAGCAGGCACAGCGGTGCAAACGGAATCGGCGGTTATGGAATTGCTGTTCCGGCTGCGGATGCGGTGTTCCGTTGCTGTTCTTTGCGATCATTTTTTGCCTCTACCTTTCTCTATATTTCTTTTGGAAGGATTCTGCTGAACATTCTCCGACGCTGCACGTCCTCGGTTTTCCGGTTAGCGGCGTTCAGGCAGCAAACCAATCGTATTATCATACTTGGCTGCACCAGCACGGCGAATTTGATATAACACAAGAAGAATTCTTCAAGATTTTTAATGATAATTGGTATCGCGGCAAGCCGGTTGATATAGAAAAACGAACCGACAAGGACGGCTTTGAAATACCCGGCGAAGACGATAAGGTTATCAGAGTCAATATGTCTTTTCACCCTTATCCGTATTTTATCCGGCGTTATAACGGAATGAAACAGGAACACAAGGATTGTCTATATCTGACTGATGAACAGCACTGTAAAATTGACCCGACCGGCAGAACAGACGCTTCATGTTTTCGGCTTGTATCGCACGGTTACTATTATGAACAGCGTTTTAGCAACGGCGGCGGAGTGTATATGCTTTACGATACGGACAATCACCGCTGTTATTATCGTGGTAATCATCATTAACAGATAATCCTTCTGTTCAAGCAGCAAACGGAGAGCGGTTTCTTGACTGACTGCAATCGGTTAGAGCGGTCTGCGGGCAAAACAAACTCTGCGAAACGGACGCAACACTCACTTCTGCAATGCCTCCACAGCGTCGCCCCGCGGTCAAAACACGGAGTATCCCATCCGTTTCACACCGTCATCACCATTGTCCTCCTCGGAGTGCCGACAGACCACACCATCACCGAAATCCTCAAAAGAATCTCTATCAAAGACCTGCAAAACGGTTTCAGGAATCTATTCTTCGCTATTGGGAGGTGGAGAATTTCCTGCATTTGGAGAAGGACAAGGAGTACAGAAGACAAACACGTTTTTCGGAGTGGGGCGTTGGGGGAAGTTTGGACGTTCCTGACGGGAATGGCGGGAGCGGTAGTGCGTCTGACGGAGAAGGAACGCACTTTGCGGGAGGGAAGAGAACGATTGAGAGCAAAACCTCAAAACGCTCGCCAAATGTAAAACTCCAAAACGGACTGAATATTTTCGCTTACGTGAAGATTTTTCGCCCGTAGTTTTTTGACAATCTGCCCATTTTAACTAATCCGCAAATTCAGATTTGCCGATATATCCGTTACGCTGGTGAAGGGACGGCTGGTGCCGCCCTGCCCGTAAATTGCCCCTCGATTTATTATGTCATACGGTTTATACATATCCTCTGAAGGCGCAATGTCGCAGGAATACCGGATGCAGACGATTGCCAACAACATTGCCAACCTCGAAACGCCCGGTTTCAAAAGAGAAGTTGCCCTGCAAATGGCACGGCACACGGCATCCGTCGCCATCGGCGAAATCGAATTCGATACCGGTTTGATGACCGACATCGGCGGCGGTGTGCATACCATCGGCACCCACACCGAATTCAAACAGGGACCGGTGATGCCGACTGAAATCAAATCTGATATGGCGATTGAAGGCGATGCGTGGTTTCGTGTGCGGGATATGGCAAATGGCGAAGAATTTCTGACCAGAGCCGGTAATTTTCAGGTTGACCGCAACGGGCAATTTGTGTCCGAATGGGGGCGCAGCCGGTTTCAACTGCTCGACACAGAAGGTGAACCGGTTGCTTTGCCGGTGCCGGATTCTAACACGTGGCACATCACCGATGACGGCGTGCTTCACGAAGTCGGCATCGGCAGAGTCCAGCAAATTGCATTGGTACAGCCGGATAATCTGAAAACGATGGTCAAAATCGGTGCAAATGTTTATCGGCTTGAAGTACCGGACGGGCAAGTCGGGTATCAGGACATTCCTGAACCGGAGCGTCCGAAAATCCGGTCGGGACATTTGGAAATGTCGGCAACGAATCCGTCCACGGAAATGATTGAAATGATTGTTGCCTCGCGGGCGGTCGAAACCAATGTGAAGATGATGCACACGCAGGACGAAGCCACCGGTTCGCTGATCAGTCAGGTTCTCCGGGTTGCGTAAATTTCTAGAACGCTTGGTCTGCGGATATTGTGGGCGTTGCCAAAACGAGGTCTTGTCTGAAACCAGTTACCTTATCAGTTTTCCTGTAATATATGATAAAATACAACTGCCCGTCAAGGATGACTTACTAATGACTTTCATTGTTCTCTAATGTCCGCACTGCCGCAGCGAAAAAGTCGGCAGATACTGCAACGGTAAACAAAGATACATCTGCAAACCCGGCGTGAAAGCGGCGATACGCGAACAAGCCGTGAACGACTCCCGGTATCCGCGCCATTGCCTGCTGATGCCGGTCTGTTTTTCTTCCCGCGGCGGGTGAAAAAAGCGGGCGATTTTTTCAAAGGAATCTAAAACATTCGGGACTTGAATGAGGGCGAAACCTTCGGGGAGGACTCCTTC
>JAIRPZ010000179.1 GCA_031256755.1 Planctomycetaceae bacterium | reverse complement strand
GCGTTTCCCGCTTTGTTTTGCAACGTTCGTTTGGGCTTTGCCCGTTTTTGCTCGTTCTGTCCTGTTCATAGGATTCTCCTTAACGGATGAGGGTTGAAATAACTACGCACGCCACCATGGCGTGTATATACATCTAGTATAACTAAAACAAGAGAATTGTCAAGAGCGGGAAAACGAAACGGACGAAAATTGTTCCGTTGCGGAAAAAGTTGGCGGGCGGGGCAGTGTTTTTTGCCCGCCCCAACGCGCTGCCGCTGGTCATCCGTTAGTCGATGAAAAATCCGACCGCAAACCAACTGCCGTTTTTGTTTTTCATCATGTCAAATCCGTAGTATTTGTGCGGTTTTCTCGCAATCGCCCAATGCCCGGACGAATTACGCCACGCCCGCATACTGCGGATCGCCGAATCATAAATGCTCTCGCCCACCGGTATTTGAGCGCAAATCTCTGACGGACTGCCGCTCCCTAATACCTTAATCACTGCCTGACTGCGAGTCCCGAAATTCTGATGCCCCAACGAATTCTTTTCCGCCTGATACTTCGCATGATCCGTTGCTGTTTGAACCACAACCGGCAGCGGCTCCCCCTCCGTGCAGCGGGGATGGTCGCGGTGAGTCCGCACCGCATAAATCAGCATCCGCTGCGTAATCGGACCTTGCGGCAAATTCAAAAAGACCGCCGTTTGACCGGAAGTCGGACATCCCTCCGGACCGAAAGGCAGCACACCGGTCGTTTGCCCGTAATACTCGGCACTTTCATCAGCAAAATCAACAATGGCAAGACCGGGTCTTCCCGCCATATCGGAAAACTCCGGCAGCGATAAAACCGTTTGCTCTGTTCCGTTTTCGCCGGTAATTTCCGCGTCCATCGGCAATTTCAACATAACATAGGGGGCAAAATCGGAACAAACCTGCGGATCGTTAAGATTAACGGCATCGAAAACGGCACAGGCGGCAGCCGGCGGCTTTAATTGTTCGCTGCTGTCCGGCTCTGCCCGGAAATAAATGAGCAGCGGACGGCACGAATTTCGGGCCGTTTGCACCGCTTGGGCGTAATCGGTTTCCCAGTTGATTTCAACGGGATTGACCGGCATTTCCGGTAAAGCAACCGGTTTCTTCTGTTCCGGCGGCAAAACCGGACGCTTGACGACATAGCGTTCAGCAGCATCCGAGACCGCAGAAAAAACAGCGGAAAAGCACAATCCGGCAGCAAAAATACGTAAAATTTTCAGTGTCATCATCATTTGTTTATGTTTAACAGTTATACTGAATTTAACGATTATAACGAAAAAATCGTTAAATACAACGCAATAGCACTATTACGCAGGAACAAGCGTTCTGTTTGGAAAATTCTGCATAAAATACGGAAACACTGCCCGCGGCTCTCTTCACCATCGTCGGGTATTTTGGTATAACAATCTTTCCGTTTATCCCGACCGATTGATGCCGAATTGTATGTTTTCCCCCGAAGCCGAAACACTCTCCCAAGATTCTCTGAAAATGCTGCAAAACCGGCGGCTGATCGAAACCGTACGCTTTGTTATCGAAAAAAATGATTACATGCGGAGGCAATTCCGCGAAGCCGGTTTGACCGACGCTGCCGATTTCCGCGGACTCGATCAACTTGCCGATCTGCCGACGAGCAGCAAGGAGGACTTCCGCAAAACCTATCCGCTCGGAATGTGCTGCGTTCCCGCCGAAACTCTTCGGGAAATGCACATGTCCAGTGGTTCGACCGGCACCCCCGTCGTCATGCCTTACACTGCCGGAGACCTTGAGCAGTGGGCTGAATGTATGGCACGCTGTTATGTCATGGCGGGCAGCAAACCGGGCGATCCAATCCAGATTACCCCTTCTTTCGGGCTGTTCAACGGCGGTTTCGGAATGTATCACGGCGCACGGAAAGCGGAACTGTTTATCATTCCGACCGGTTCCGGCAATACCGAGCGGCAGGTCAAACTCGCCAAAGATTTCGGCACCCGGATTTTTACCGGCGTGGTCTCTTATGCAGTTCGGATTCTCGAAGTGATGCGGGAAATGAATATCGAACTGCCGCAAATGAAACTCGGCATTTTCGGGGCGGAATCGTTTTCCGAAGGCATGAGAAAACGGATCGAGTCGGAACTCGGTATTCAGTCCTACGACATTTACGGCATGACCGAAACCGGCGGAGTCGGCACACTCGGAATGGACTGCCCCGCCCGGCAGGGAATTCACGTTTGGGAAGACCATTATATTCTCGAAGTCATTGATCCGGCAACGCACAAAGTTCTGCCGGACGGCGAAACCGGCGAACTGGCGGTTACGTCATTAACCCGCAAGGCATTGCCGGTGATCCGGTTCCGCACCGGCGATTTGTCGAAAATCGTATCGCGGGAAAAATGTGCCTGCGGCAGGACGCACCTGCGGATCGCTCCGATTTCCGGCAGGACGGACGATATGCTGATCATTAAAGGGGTCAATTTCTTCCCGAAACAGGTGGAAAATGCGCTGATGGAGATTCCGGGTGTGCTGCCGCATTATCAGATTGTCATTGAAGAAATTGACGGCGTGCGGGATGTCCGGGTTAATGTCGAAGCGGAAGAAGGGGTAACGGGTTATCTGGTGGAAAAACATTTGAAGGAGCGTCTTGGTTTTTCACCGAAGGGGGACGTGTATAAGCCGGGCGGACTGCCGCGGCAGGAAGGAAAAGCCCAAAGAGTGTTTTACAAAAAGTAGAGTGCGTTTTATTTTTGCCCCCCCCTGTATCGTATTTTCAGAAAACATGCTATAATCTTTCTCCGGTCTTCTCCCACGAAAGATTTTTTCGGAAAATTTTTAATTCAGCAAACATGCACTTAACATCAGAACAGCGCAGCATTGGGCAGGAAAATTTTTACGCCGCTATCGGCAGCGACCTTCTCCGGCGGGATATTCTTAAAGAAGTGAATGCCAAAGAACTCCAGTCCGGCAAAGGACTCGGTGCCAAATTCTTCGGCTACGGCACCGTTGAAAAACCCGTCCGTGTCGCCGTTTTCGGTACCGGTGATGAAGGAAGCGTCTTAATCAACGCCATCAATCCCAAATATGTACAGGTTGTCGCCATCGCCGATATTCGTCCGTTTAATCAGCACCGGGCATTTCACGGCGATGTTTCCAGTCCCGCGGCTCAAGCCGCCCGATGCGGTCTCATCGCCAAATACGGCTGGAAAGACGAAGATGAAGCCCGGCAAAAGGTCAAAGTATTCGGCGATTACAACGAACTCCTCGAATTTTACAAGGGGAAAACCGGCGAAGAATCAATCGAAGCCGTCATTATCGGCTTGCCCCTGTTCCTGCATGCACCGGCAGCCATCGCCGCAATGAAACAGGGCTACCACGTCCTGACCGAAAAACTGATGGCGCATACCGTTGCTCAATGTAAAGAAATGGCGCGTGCCGCTGTTGAATACAAAAAGCACTGCGCGATCGGACATCAGCGGCATTACAACGTGCTTTATGATCACGCCGTCAAAATGCTGCAAAGCGGTGTTCTCGGCGATCTGCATTACATCCGGGCGCAGTGGCACCGCAATAACCGTCCGGGCAGCGACAGTTGGAAACAGCCGATGCCGAAAGAAATCCGAAAAGAAGACGGTGCCTTGACCGGTCGGCTGGACCGGATTCTTGCCAATTATGAGAAAAAACTGGAAGACCCGAAGTTGAAAGCGGAAGAAAAAATCCTGCTTGAAAAGCAAATTGCCCAGACAAAAGCGCAAATTGCGGACGGAATACTGGTTTCCGGCGGCGAATACCGCGGATTTCAATTCAAGACCGCCGAAGCATACGGTTATAAAACGGAAGAATTGCACATCGAGGAATCCGAAAAACCCTACAACCGTCCGGCGGCGGAAGAATTGATCCGGTGGCGGCTTTATGACCGGACCAGTGCCGGTTTGATGGCGGAACTCGGTTCTCACCAACTCGATGCGGCAAGTATTTTTATCGCCGCGATGCATGACGGCAAAAAACAGTATCCGCTGTCGGTTTCTGCAACGGCAACGCGGACGATTTTCCCGTCCGAACCGGACAGCCCGATTGATCGGGACGTGGACGATCATATTCACTGTGTTTTCGATTATGCCGGTCCCGGCTACAACAAAATGGATGAACTCGGCAAACAGCGGAAAATCACGGTGGCATATTCTTCGATCAACGGCAACGGCTTCGGCGGATACGGCGAAACGGTTTTCGGGACAAAAGGGACGCTCCTGATCGAAACAGAAAAAGAAGCACTGCTTTATCAGCGGAACGAAGTCGAAAAGAAGACGAAGATCACGGTCAAAGGTTCCGGTGCGAAGAAAGAACTGCTTATTTCGCCTTCGGATGATGGTGATCCGCTTTCGGCGGCGATTGGCTTGCAGGCGACTTACGGCGATGTTAGCCGCGGATACTGTGAAGAAATCGAACATTGGGCATTTTGTATCCGGGAAAATCCAGAAGCGGATCATCGTAAGGCGATGCCTCGCTGCTATCCTGAAGTGGCTCTTGCGGATGCGGTGATTGCGTTGACGACAAACATTGCGGCAAAGGTTGGCAACACGGTCGAGTTTGATCCGGCGTGGTTTGATGCGGCGAAAGATGAAACGCCGGAAGCGGTTTTTGCGGAAGCCGCGGACGAAAAAAAGCGTTTCACACCGGATTTGAAACGGTACGCATAAACCGGCGGTTTCACACCGGCGGAACGGTCTTTCGCTCCTGCCGGTTTGTCCGATTGAGGATTTGCTGACAGAAAGTTTTTACAGCGTTCCGGCAATCCGAAAACGGGTATAATGACGTTCATGAAATACGGACTTTCCTTTTCGCTTTTGCTGTTTATCAGCGTATTCTGTTTTTCGGTCTTTGCCCAGTCCAAGCCGGTAAAAGAACCGAATTTGCTGCCGGGGATGCTGCCTCGGCAATCCCGGTCCGGCGGCACAATTTACCGCGTCCTCTTCGATAAATTAAGCGATGCCGAGGATTCCGACGGCTGGCCCGACCGCTGGACACGGAAAGAAGGTTTTGACGGAAATATCCCCTTTCCCGTTCATCTCGCCATCGGCAACGCCGAATATCCAAGTCCTTTCGGCAATTACGCACTCCGCATGAATATGGAAGGTGGTGCCGCCGCGGTTTTTTCGCCGAAAATCCCGATCCGTCCCGGTATGAGTTATACCGTTTCGGCTTATGCAGCGACCGACAAACTCGTGTTTGATGACGTGTCCATTCTTGCCGCCTTTTACGGCGATGAAGCAAAACCGATTCGAACCATCGAATCGAAAAAAATCCGAAACACCAACGGCTGGCAGCAACTCGTCATCGGTCCTGTACCCGCCGACATGCCGAAAGTGAACGCCGTTTCAGTCGGACTGCTTGTTATGCCGGGACACCGGCAGGATTACGGAGCAAAAGTTCATTTCACCAATGTCGAAATCCGGGAAAGTCCGACGGTCTTTCTCGAAATGGCGAATGCCGACCACCTTTTTTTTACGGCAAGAAATCTGAATGTCCGGTGTCAGTTCCGCGGTCTTGATCCGAAACAGCATTCCGTTTTGTTCATTCTCGAAGACCCTTTCGGCAGAGTCATCGGACAGAAAGAAGTCGAAATGATGATCGGCAATTATCCTGCATCGACATTTTTTGTTACAAAAAAGAACAATATACCGGATGTCATTCATGGCACCGCCGCTTGGAAAAATTTGCCGATCCGATCCAACGGGTTTTACCGTATTCGTGTGGCGGCTCCTCCTTCGTATGTGCAGCAAATAAAACTGCCGCCGGATCAGCCGTTTGACGATCCGCTGAACGATGCGGATCCGCTGACGTTTGCCGTGATGCCGACCGGTTCATTTCTGCCCGGCGGCGAATTCGGCTGGAATCTCGGCAACTGGTCTTCAGGAGAAATGATCCGAAAACAAACTTTGCTCACCCAGTCCGGGCTGTCGCATTTGAAACTTCCCGTTTGGCTTTCGTCCGAAACCGACCCGAAAGAACGTGATGCACTGATCAATTTTTGCAACAATTTATCGCAGCAGCAGGTTCATCTTGTCGGTTTGCTGAAACCGGTGCCGAAAGCACTGACGGAAAAAATTCCTTTCGGACAAAGCAATGCCGCATCGGTCATCAGCAGCAATCCGCCGCTGTGGGGACAGTCATTGCAGCCGGCACTTCAATCGTTTTCGCTTCTGGTCAAGGATTGGCAATGGGCGGCGGATTCCGATCAGAGTTTGAATACGCTTTTTTTTGATCCGGTTGGGAAAAAAACACCGGAAGGGATACGCCGGTTTCAGTCCTTTCAGAAATTGTTCGATCCGCACCAATTCGGTTTCGGCATTGGTTTGACTTGGGATTGGAATCAGGATTTGCCGGAGAGTGATTTTCCGTTTCCGAATTTGTTTCTCAATTTTCCGGCGGACAATTTGCTGACACCGGAAGATACAGCGCAATATCTTGCCGATACGGCACTTTCACCGTTCCGGCGGTGTATTTCGGTTGCACCGCTGTCTGCCGATCATTATGACTTGGAAACACGGATCGCCGATTTTGTCCGGCGGCTTGTCCTGATGAAAATTTCCGGCGTTGATTCAGTTTATCTTGATTCGCCGAAAGATGAACAAACCGGCGTTCTACGACAGGACGGCACGCCCGGCGAAATGTATTTGCCTTGGCGCACAACCGCCGTACAACTTTCAGGAAGCCGGCTGTTGGGAAGTATCACTCTGCCGAACCGGAGCCGGAATTATTGTTTCGATAAAGGAGGCGGCAAATGCGTGATGGTCATTTGGAATGAACTCGCAACACCGGAAAAACCGGTTCGGGAAACGCTTTATCTCGGAAAAGAACCGGAAATGACGGATGTGTGGGGAAAACAGACCGTTCCTGAACAAGCCGGATTAGAACAAACAATACCGGTTTCGCCGGTGCCGGTTTTCATTACGGGCTTGAATATTAATGCGGTAAAATTCCGGTTGAGTATGCAGACCGGAGTGAAACAAATTACAGCGGTGCCGAATCTGGTGCATACGATTCCGCTGTCGTTTAAAAATGAATCCGCCAATCCTTTTTCTGTACAAATAATGCCGGAAGGACCGCGTGAAGGGGATTGGCAGATACAGCCGCCGCAAACGGTCAATTTAGAAACTGGTTTAGCCGGATCGGGACAATTTGATTTAACATTAACGCCGCGTGGAGATACCGGTTTGCGGAAGTTCCGGTACAGCGTCAAAATCAGCGGTGTGGAACCGGCGGAGTTTGCCGTTTATGACGAGATGATGATCGGCAATCCCGATGTGTATATGGAATTTGTGACGCGTCTGAACGAAAAAAACGAAATGGAAGTTATTCAAACATTTGTTAACAACAGCGATCAAATTTATTCGTATGACTGTCGTTTATTTATACCGGATCGTCCGTTGCAAAAAATGCGGATTACCCGGAAAGGCTTTGGTCGGTCGGAATATGTTTACACGATTAAAAAGGGGCGTGAACTGATTGCTGCCGGTAAGGAGTTGATGCTCCGGGCGATTCCTATCGACGACGGTTCCGGCAGCACCGGTGAACCGATGGTTTACACGATACCGGCAGCGGCCGATTAATCCGCGGCATTCAGCATTGGATTTATTCCATAACCGTTAACGGTTGGCAACGGCTAAAAACTTGCAGGGATTTTGCAGTTTGATCAAATAGAACGAGATACGCTTTCCATCGATGCCTTATTCTTCACCAATCGCGACGTTGCCGAAAACGATAGAGAATCTTTTCGTCCCGCTCTGTACATCTTGCCGGGGTAAATCATGACATTGCGGAAATGAAAAGATTAGAGATAGAATTTCCTCTGCGGAACGATCCTAAACTATGCGTATCTTTTTTTTGCCCGCTGCAAAAGGATGCCGTATTGGAAAGAGTTTTATTCCTATTTCTTGCCGTCACTGAACCCTGATAATTTTTTACATTTGCCTTGATATTGCCGTTGCTTTATTTGAATAGCGTTTCCAATTCAATGAAACGTTGAAAACGGAAGTACCGCTGGTGAATTTCTTCCGTTAACCGTGTATAATGATTCCGTTTTCTTTGAATCATCAGATCAGACAATGTCCGACTCCTCACCTATCATTTCGCCGGAACAGCGGGAACGGTTGCAGCAACTCTTCGCCAGAGGCAGCGGGGAAATGCTGAAAGGTAATTACGATTATGCGGACAAGATTTATTTTACCGAATGTGTCTTGGGAGACCCCGCTAATCCCGTTTTCTGCAAAACGTTTCTCGCCAATCTCCAAAAAAAATACGGTACGAAAAAAAAAGCCGCCGGTTCGCTGGCCGGTTCGCTTTTCGCTGCCGGAAAGGCAGCCGCCATTTCACGGACACCGGCAGCGGCATTCAAAGCCGCCATTGAATCGATCAAAGCCAATCCATGGAATGTTGATGCCCTGCTTTCGGCAGGCAGTGCATGCGAAGACCTCGGCTTTGCGGAAACCTCCATCGAGTATTACCGCGCAGCGGCAGAAGCCGACCCGAATCACATCAGAGCCAATTCCGTCTGCGCTGAAGCACTGCGGCACATTGCCGATTATGACGGTGCGCTGGCGTGTGTAAAACAAATGTTGAATAAGCACCCGACCGACCGGGAACTCCTCCGGCTTTACAATGATATTACCGCCGAAAAAACAATGCACCGGGGAAAGTATACAACGGGCGACAGCCGGCAGGTACGGGCAGCCGTAACGGCGGAACAAACCGAAGATTCGGACGAAAATGAAGAAAACAAAGACATAACGGAACACGAACTGACTTATGAAGAACAAATTGAACGCCGTATTCGGAAAAATCCGCAGGATACTGCCAATTATTCCGAACTTGCCCAGTGGTATTACAAAAAATCCGACTTTGCCAAAGCAGAAGAGTGGTATGCGAAAGGGGCAGCCGTTTCAAACAATGCGCCGGAAATGACCGAACACCTTTTGGACGCACAGCAGCAGCGTCTTCATGATGAGGCGTTCCGGCTGAAAGAAGAATATGAAAAAAAACCGGATGAGGCGGCTAAATCAGCATTTCTGGCGGTTCGGGAACAATATGACGCAAAAAAAATGGAATTGGCTCTTTACCGTGTAAAACAATATCCGAATCATACGGGTTACCGTTATCAGTATGGTGTCTTGCTGCAAAAAGCCGGTCAAATCAAGGAAGCGATTGCGGAGTTTCAGTTGGCAAAAGCGGAAGCGGGACGGGCAGGAGATTGCCTGCTGGCCTTGGGGCAGTGCTTTCAACTGATCAAACAGTATAAATTAGCGATCATGCATTACCACGAGGCGATCCAGACGCTTGATAACACGGAAAACAAGAAAAAGGCACTCTATCTGGCGGTGAAGTTATCGATTTTGCTTGAAGATTACGCCAAAGCGGAGGACTACGGGCAGCAGCTTGCCGCTGTTGATTTTTCTTACCGCGACATCAGCGACCTTCTCGATTATGTCAGCAGCAAGAAATAAGGTTCACGATCGGGGAGATCCGCTCTCATTTGTTTCTGGCAGCAAGCGATATTTTCAATGGGTAAGGGCGTTAGTTTAGATTTTTCCAGATGATTTTTTCAGGAGATAATGGGCGGCGCGGAGCATTTTATGGCAACCGCTGATACTGAAACGTCAGGCATCCTCTGTTCGGCAAAACGGGGGGCTTTCCCATTTCCCGAATTCTGTTATAATACCGCCTCCCGAAGTGACGGGCGTTTCAAAGGATAGAACAGGTGAATCCATGATCCAAATGCAGACAAGATTGGGTGTTGCAGACAACACAGGCGCAAGGGAATTGATGTGTATCAAAGTCCTCGGCGGGACACGGAGGCGGTTTGCCGGTCTTGGCGATATTATCGTCTGTTCGGTCAAGTCCGTGATACCGGGAAGCAATGTCAAAAAGGGTTCCGTTGTCAAGGCGGTGATTGTCCGCACGAAAAAGCCGGCTCGCCGTGAAGACGGAAGTTATGTCCGTTTCGATTCCAACGCCGCTGTGTTGATCGACAATAACAAAAACCCTATCGGTACCCGTGTTTTCGGCGCAGTTGCCAGAGAACTCCGGGATAAAGATCGGAAGAAAAAAGGGAAGGGAAAAGCCCACGGCGAAGAGGGATTCGTCAAAATTATCAGTTTAGCCAGCGAAGTGGTCTAACTAAAGGGAAGAGTTCAGTTTACATTACGGGAGAAGAGCAATGCGGGTCAATAAAAACGATTTGGTCATCATTTTGTCCGGTTCAAGCCGGAACAAGAAAGATTCACGCGAGAAACGTTATCGGGTTTTAACGGTTGACAAAAAATCCGGTAAAGTTACTGTTGAGGGAGTGAACGTTGTCGAAAAACATGTCCGTCCCAGCCGGAGAAATCCGCGCGGAGGAAAGTTGTCGATGGAGATGCCGATTGATGCTTCCAACGTTCAGGTTGTTTGTCCGAAATGTAATAAACCGACACGAGTGGGTGCGCGATTTGCTGAAGATGGGGCGAAGTTCCGTGTCTGCAAAAAATGCGGTACAGACATCAGCCCTATTGCGCCGGCAAAAAAATAGGGATAAGGGTAGGAATTTTTTGATCCTGATGCCGCTTGACCTTGACAAACGGGTAACCGTGTGATACACGATACGATTTTGGCGAAGTCCTCTGCTCCCGGATGTGCGGTTCGGGGAATTATTCGGATTAGCGGCGGTGGTGCATTGCATGCCGTTAAAAAAATCATCGCCGATACTGAATTTTTCCCAGACGGAACCGCAGCGGCGGCCGATACGGTCATTTTTTTACCGCAATTTCCTCCGTTTCCGGCAAAGATATTTTTCTGGCAAGCCGGACATAGTTATACCGGTGACGAAACGATAGAAATTCATACTATCGGTTCGCCGGTGCTGCTTGATGCCGTCATCGCAAAGATTCTTATTGATACAAAAAATATCCGTTTGGCTTTCCCCGGCGAATTTACGCTGCGGGCGTTTTTGTCCGGCAGAATGGATTTGGCACAAGCCGAAGCGGTGCTTGGTGTTATTGATGCGGAGAATAAAGCGGATTTGACCGCTGCTCTGTGCCAGTTGGCAGGCAATGTTTCGGCACCGCTTTCCAATATCAGAACAGCACTGCTCGAAACATTAACCTCTCTGGAAGCATCACTGGATTTTGCCGAAGACGACATTGCCGGTATTCCATCGGAAAAATTGACTCAATCGTTAACCGAATCGGTGAATCGGATTGAATGTCTGTACCGCAGCATCGTGCATCGGGGATTACCGAATGAAAAACCGAAAATAGTCCTTACCGGCCCGCCGAATGTCGGCAAAAGTACCTTATTCAATCAGTTATTGCAGCGGGATGCCGCTATTGTGTCGCCGACTGCCGGAACCACGCGGGACTATCTGGAAGCCGAATTAGATTGGCAGGGGATTTCCTGTGTGCTGATCGACACTGCCGGAATAGCAGGTGAAGCGGTGAGCGAAATTGATGAGGAATCCCGATCAAGGGCAAAAACGGTCCTGAATCAAGCCGATGTTATTATTTATTGTTACGAAAATAATTTTATCACATCGGAATTTTCTGCACGTACAATTTTTTTTCAAACCAAAACGGCGGACTCTTTGTGTGAGCAATCGTTGGACGATTTGCGGCAGCAGGTGAGTCATCTCTTGCGGCAGTCCGAAGGCGGGATACGGGAAATGCTGCCGAACACGGCAATCCGTTGCCGCGAGGCACTGCTGTCAGCGGCGGAATCGCTGCAACGGGCGATGTCGGCTCCTGACGATTCCTTGATAGCATTGGAAATACGTAATGCGGTCAATCACCTTGGTTTGATTAACGGTGCGGTTTATACCGAAGATATTCTCGATCAAATTTTCAGTAAGTTTTGTATCGGGAAATAAATGGACACGGTGTCCGCAGTGCCGTTGGTCCGATTAAACTCGGTAAATTGCCCCCCCCGGCGAAGTCGACCGGCTTTATGCAACCGGAAAGCATCACAAACATCGCAACAGCCCACCCGTTTCTGAAAGAAATGATTCCCGTCGTTGCTGGTCAGTCCGTAGCAGGGGACAGAGACAACTTTTGCTGTTTTGCACCCAAAATCCCAACTGCCGACATCAATACACTTGTACATAAGAAAATGTTTACTGGACTTGTTCCCTAACCGTCAAATAGTAATAATTATAATTTACTGTTTTTACTATTCCCTCACACTTTTGTCAACAGTGGCGATGGAACGCATCAATCAAATATCGAAAATGCCGAATGAGCAATTCAAACGCATCATCGGCACCACCAAACCAACCTTTCAGGAAATGCTCGAAATCCTGCAAGCCGCCTATACCAAACTACACTTGCCCAGCGGTAAACCGCCAAAACTTTTCTGTGGTGATAAACTCCTCATCACCCTGCAATACGACCGCGAATACAGAACAATGGAACATATTGTCGTTGACGACGGTGTATCAAAAAATTCCGTTCACCGAAGCATTGTTTGGGTTGAAAACATCCTGTCTGCAAACTGTCGTCTAATTTTAGACAGGATTATGCATGATTATTTATTTTTGTGTGTATTACAAAAATATTGCCCGTCCGGCAAGGGCGGCTGTTTAATCCTGTTATCCTTGTATGATATTATGTAGTGGTTGTGATTTCCGGGAAATCACATCACGAAAAAGTCGCCGGATTTCGGTCAAACCTAGGTAGGTCGTGTTGACGCTAATTTTTCAGATAAATAGCGATGTTTGCGAGCGTAATAAAAGCGTTATCGGTTTCATCCAGTTTATCGTATTGGGTGAACACTCGCCGAAACTCCTTGATTTTACGGAATCTGCTATCAACAACGTTCCACTGCTTATACAACTTCCTTATGATACCGCCAAAGTTTCTTCCTATTCCCCTTCGGCGGGACAACCGGTCGCATCCTGCACTTCCTCACCTTCCCGTGGCACTCATTCCCCTCATACGCCTTGTCCATCAACAACGCCCTGCTTTGACGAATCTCTTACGGTATGGTCTCCATCAATTTCTGTCCTTCCGGCGAATCACCCGCTGAACCTGGCGACAATGAGTGGACAAGCGGTGTCGATTCATCGGCAACAACCGAATGAATCTTGGTCGTCCAACCGCCCCGGCTTTTACCGATGGACTGCGGTCCTTTTTTTGGCGCGCCGCAGCCGTTAGGATGCACTTTGATATAAGTGCTGTCCAATGTTAAAGACGTAACT
>JAIRPZ010000058.1 GCA_031256755.1 Planctomycetaceae bacterium | reverse complement strand
CGGAAATGGTATTGTGGTATAATGAATGCTGTTGTTTCCATTTTTACAGCGGAAACGTTCCGCAGAAAGGATTTTACAATGACTTCAATGTCTTCTACATTCATCCGCTCTTTCAAACTCACCCGCCGGCATTTTTTACAGAACGCCGCGGCGATTGCCGCGACCTTGTGAACCGCAAGGACATTGACGCTGTCGATTTTACCGACAGTCCCCCCTCGCTTGCGTTTGCCGTGTAGTATGATAAAATAAAGTGGTATTTTTCATAGTCTGTTTTTTCCCAATGCATTCATTTAGCCACCCCCCTACTCAATTACTTAAAACTTGTATTTTAACATCCGGCGGGAGCATCTTTGAACATGTTTGGGTCAAATGGGCGTTTGCCCTGTCCTGTACCGCTATGTCAGCGGCATTTGTAAAACCGTCCGCCGCTTCAATCATCGGAACACTGCTTGCGTTTGCCGTCATCTATTTCCTGACGTTCCGCAAACAACTTCTCGAAACGATTTTTATTAACATCAACTATTGGTACATCGGCATCGCCGTTGTACTCGCGCCGATTGCAGTCGGTTATTGCGTGCCGAAGTTTCTGGATAAGTTTCCGAATGTTTTTTACCGCTTGCAAACTTATATCGGTATCCCCGAAATACTGCAAACGGCGGGGACATACATGGCTGTCTATCTTTTATACTTCACGCTCGCTCCCGCTCTGTTCGTATTCTTCTATGCGTTTCTCGACCGGTTTGTTCCGTTTGTCAAAGACGTTTTCAAAGAATCCGACCGCATTGAACGCGGGTATTTAACCACTGTTGCGGTCATTGCGTTCATCGCCGTTGCCGTCATTTATAATCAGACCAATGCGTTTTATGCACCGCACAACGCTGACAGGAAAATCATTAACTACGATGTTGTTTATACTGCCGACAGCGGGGACTATTACAAGACCAACGTTTTCGGTCATTTCGGTGCGCCGGAAAATGATTTACGGCAGCCGCTCTTTGCAGTATTTGCCGTACCGTTTGCGGTCAGTGCCGATATTTTGAGCCGGTTGTGTTTCTTTTTGCCCAACGGATACAGCATCTTTATTCAAGTTTTTCAAATCACTTTGTTGGCGTTTGCATCTATTTTGATGAGCCGAATGATGTGTTTGAACGGAACAAACAAAGCGGTATTTTTAATTTCCTTTACGTTATCGTATCCTGTGCTGCTTTTTGCGTTGATGGTCGAGCAGTATATCTTCGCCCTGTTTTGGCTGACGGTGTTTATGTATACGATGCAGCATAACAAACAACATCAGAATTATGCTGTAATCGCAGCGGTCGGGTCGCTTATCACAACGGCAGCATTGGGCGTATTGTTTTTCAATCGTCATGCGTTAAATGCAACAGTAAAACGTATTGTCAAAATTGCGTTTATTTTTCTCGTGTTCGTTCTCGTTTCGGGACAGTTTAACAAGTTTACACTATCGCAAGTATGGCGTTATAGAAATTTTACTGGTTTAACGTTGTCATTCACGGATAAACTGTATCAACAGTGCAACTTTATCGTTTCGTGTTTTATTAAGCCGGACACGATAATTGACAAACCGTTCCTGCCGAATGTCGGCGATTGGATGTGCTACCAACTTGCCCCGGTAACGTCACTGAACTATTTCGGCGTTGTGCTGTTTGTGTTTTGTATTCTTGGTTTTGTCCTGAATTACAGAAACCACTTTACGCAAGTTTGTTTATATTGGATTACGTTTTCATTCTTGATACTGTGCCTTTTCGGTTGGGGAACTGCCGAAAACGGTTTGATTTTGTATTCCTTGTACTTCGGCTGGGCATATTTCTGCTTGGTATTTTTAGCCATCGAAAAACTGTTTGCCCAATTACCGCTTGTCAAATACAGCATTTACACAGCGGCAATCCTCACACTTGCAATCATTAACATTCCCGGTATTGACGACTTGATTCAGTTCGGCATTAAATATTATCCGACGTGAAAAATTATTTACGATTACTCCGCATTCACCATTGGATTAAGAATTTCTTAATCTTTCTGCCGTTGATATTCAATGGTTCGCTCTTTGACGTACCGCTTTTCGTGAAAACGGTCTGCGGTTTTTTCGCCTTTTCGCTGACCGCTTCGCTTTTGTACATCATCAACGACATTGCAGACATTGATAAAGACCGCAATCATCCGGTCAAGTGTAAACGTCCGCTGGCAGCGGGAAAAATCAGCATGAAAACGGCCTATTGTATCGCTGTTTTGCTGTCCGCCGCAGCCGCTTGCGGCTGTTTTTACTTGATAACACTTCCGCAAGCCCTTGCGGCTAACATGATACTTATCGGTTATTTTCTGATGAACATTGCCTATTCACACGGTTTGAAAGATGTGCCGATACTCGACATCGTTATTCTCGTCGGCGGGTTCGTCTTAAGAGTGCTGTTCGGTAGTGCTGTCACCGGCATTGAAATATCAAATTGGCTTTACTTAACGGTTTTTGCATCCTGCACTTACGCAGCACTCGGCAAGCGGCGAAATGAATTGCGGATTGCCCGATTAACCGCGCAGGATGTCGATTCGCCGATGACACGAAACGTTCTGCAATTTTACAATTTTGCGTTTCTTGATAAAAATATGTATGTTTGTCTTGGCTTGGCGATTACATTTTATGCGATGTGGTCGGTTGACGCAAAGAACGCCGGAACGCCTCTCGTTTGGACGGTGCCGCTGCTGATTATTTTGGGAATGAAATACTCTTTGAACGTTGAAAATGATTCAGACGGCGACCCGGTGGAAGTGATTCTCGGCGATAAGGTGCTGCTGGCATTAGCGGTGCTGTTTGCCGGAATACTCGCAGGAACATTGTATCTGTAATAAAAGGAAAACAAAACTTGATAACAGCCGTATTTTCGGCAACTGGAGCCAATGCCCGTATTTACCGCCATTTTTTCTGCGCCGGTTCGGTACGGAGGATTTTGACCGCATAGCCGCCTAAAAAATCCGTCATTTTCCGGTACAAAACCGGCGTAATTTCCGCCGTTATCCGGCTGCCGCTGAACGTCACATGGCTGCCGTTTTTCAGCCGCAATGCCAGTTCTACCGTTCCCTTCCCCGGAGATTCACGCAGCATGTCGTTCAGCGTCCGTACCGAGTCCGCCGAATGTTGCGTCTCGTCCAGCGAAATCGTCACGCCCTTGCAGAGTTTTTGAGGGGCCTCTTCTATAGAAAAAATCTCATCAACAATAAAGTTGCCGTCATTCGATTCCGCATCCTGACTCCGGCTCCGGTCAATTTTGCCCCGCATAAAAACCGCCTGCTCGTTCTTGATAAACGTCCCGAATTCGGCATAAGCCTCCGACCACATAATCGACCGGATCGCCCCCGACGCGTCTTCCAAATCAAACATTGCAAACGTGTTCGGCTTCCCCGGTTTCGGCTTCTTGCCTTGTCCCAGTTTGATATTGTTCACAATGCCGGCAAGCACTACCGGCGATTCCGTTTTCAGTCCGCCCGCCGAACTGCACTCGTGAGTTCGGAATATCTCAAAAACATCCGCAAACTCCTGCAACGGATGAGATGTCAGATAGAAACCAAGAACCTCTTTTTCGTAGTTCGATTGTTCTTTCTCCGACCATTCGGAAACAGACGAGCGGGTGAAGACCGTTTGCACGCCGGCGGTGTCGTCATCATCGCCGCCGAATAAACTCGTTTGTCCGCGGGCTGTATTGGCAGCGGCGGTTTGTCCTGATTTCATCGCCGCTTCAACCGAATGAAACAGTTGCGCCCGGCTTATTCCAAGCGAATCAAACGCACCGGCTTTGATCAGCGTTTCAATCGTTGCCCGGTTGCACGCTTTATTGTCTCCGCCAAGCCGCTCGCAAAAATCGAACAAACTGGTGAACCGTCCCCCTTTTTGCCGTGCTTCAATGATTTTATCCGCTGCCCAATCGCCGCACGATTTGATCGCTGTCAGTGCAAACATAATTTTCCCGTCAACAACGGAGTACCGCTGTTTGGATATATTGACATCCGGCGGAATGACTTCAATACCCATGCGTCTGCAATCCGCAATGTGTTCGACCGTGTCGTCTTTTTTGGAAAAATTCCTGCCGGAAATATCGCCGCAAAGCAACGCCGCCATAAACTCGACCGGATAATGCGATTTCAGATAAGCGGTAATGTAAGCAACCATCGCATAAGCCGTTGAGTGCGACTTATTGAAACCGTAGCCGGCAAACGCCACAATCAAATCGAAAATCGCATCGGCTTTTTCTGTTGCCAGTCCGTTTTCTTTGGAGCCGGCAACGAAAGCATCGCGGTATTTGCTGAAATCCTTTTTCTTGCTGATGGCTTTGATGCAGGCATACGCATCGCCGAGCGGAATGTTGCCGAGACGGTTGAGAATCCGCATGATCTGTTCCTGATACACCATCACGCCGTAGGTCTCGGACAAAATTTCTTCGCAGATCGGATGATCATACACTGCCTTTTTTTTGCCATGTTTGACGGCAACGTATTGATCGACCATTCCGCCTTCCAGCGGTCCCGGACGGTAAAGTGCCAGAGTCGCGATGATGTCCCGGAAGTTGTCCGGTTTCATCCGCGTCAGCAGTTCCCGGATACCGCCGCCTTCAAGTTGAAAAATCCCTTTTGTTTCTCCCCGGCAAAGCAGTTCATAGGATTCTTTATCGTCCAGCGGCAGTTGATACGGGTCAATCGTTTTGCCGGTCGTTTCCTTAATCAATTCGATGGCATGAGCCAGAATCGTTAAGTTGCGCAAGCCCAGAAAATCCATTTTGAGCAAGCCCGCTTTTTCCACATCAACGCCCTGCCACTGGGTTACGATGCCTTCATTTTTATCAAGTTGAAGCGGAACATATTCGGACAGCGGCTTGTCGGCAATAATCACGCCGCACGCATGAACGCCGGTATTACGCGCCAGCCCTTCGATCTGTTTCGCATAATTGATCAACTCGCTGATGACCGGCTCATTTTCGTAACGTTTATTCAGTTCTTCGCTTTCCGCCAATGCCTTGTCAATCGTGATTTTCGGCGCGTCGGGAACGAGTTGCGTAATTTCATTCACAAACGGAATCGACAAATCGAGAACCCGCCCGACATCTTTGATGGACTGTTTCGCCGCCATTGTGCCGAAGGTGCCGAGTTGGGCGACATTGCTTTCGCCGTATTTTTCTTTGACGTAATCAATGATTTCGCCCCGCCGGTCCTGATCGAAATCAATATCAATATCAGGGGCTTCTTTCCGGCTTAAATCAAGAAACCGCTCGAAGAGCAAATCGAATTCCAGCGGACAAACGTGGGACATGTTCAGCGCATAACAGACGAGCGCACCGACTCCGCTTCCTCTTGCTGTCCGGTGAATTCCCCGCTCTTCGGCAACGCGGACAAAATCCCAAACGACCAGAAAATAATTCGGAAAACCAAGTTGAAAAATGATCGAAAGTTCCCGTTCCAAGCGGGCTAACACTTCTTCCGACAGTTGTCCGTTTTTGCACCGTTTCGGATTGTCCGCATACCGCCGTTTCAATCCTTCGATGCACAATTGCCGGAGATAATCTTCGGACGAAAGTCCTTTCGGCGGCGTAAAGACCGGAAAATAACGGGGATTTTTTTCGAGTTCAATGTCCACGCGTCCGGCGATTTCGACTGTCCGCTGAATCGCTTCTTCCTGATCCGGCATAGCCCGTTTCATTTCGGCACCGCTGCGGAAATAGAATTGATCGGAATCCATCCGCATCCGTTTTTCATCACTGCGTTTCGCCCGTGTATTGACACAGAGCAGAATGTCCTGTGCTTCGCTTTCCTTTTGATAAACGTAGTGAACATCATTAGTTGCGGCGGTCGGAATGTTCAATTCCGCTGCAAGTTTGACTGTCCCTTCGAGAATCGTTTTCTGTATTTCGAGACCGTTATCCTGAATTTCAAGATAATACCGGTCGCCGAACAGATTGCGGTACCAATTGGCCAGTTTTTTTGCCCGGCTGAATCGGTCCGGATCGTTTTGATCGAGCAGGATGCGGGACATTTCACTGGAGGCACAGCCGCTCAAACAGAGAAGTCCTTCGTTGTATTGAGCAAGAATTTCCTTATCAATTCTCGGTTTGTAATATTTTCCTTCGAGTTCGGCAATGGAAGCGAGTTTAAGCAGATTTTTATAACCGGTGCGGTTCATTGCCAGCAGCGTGAGATGGGAACATGCTTCTTTTTGTGTTTTTGCGCTTTTATCGGTGCGGTGACCTGTGGCAAGATACGCTTCGTAACCGATGATGGGTTTGATGCCTTGTTCTTTGGCGGTGCGGTAAAATTCGAGTGCGCCGAAAAGATTTCCGTGATCGGTCAGGGCGAGCGCGGGCATTTCCAATTCTTTTGCCCGCTGGACGAGCCGTCCGACTTCTCCGGCTCCGTCCAAAAGGGAATAATGACTATGAACGTGTAAATGAATAAAGGGAACTTCCATGAGGTATCCTGACGTTTTTCTCTGTACGGCGTTCATCGCATTATACAAGATCGCGGGGCAAAACACCACGTCCCCTGCAAAGTCATCCGACCCTGATTTTTTTAATTGTTTTTTTGGTTGATAACAACAGGCATCAGATTTTTCGATGATGCTTTTTCCCGGCAGCAACTGCAACACACTCACCGCCAAGTTCGTCAGCGACGCATAAACCATCCCCAAGCCCGGCTTGCGCAACTTGTGTTTGTCTTCCCGCCAATAACGATCTTTCAACCAATGTAAAGAATTCTCCACCTGCCAATGGCCGCGAATAAACTTCGCTATCTGACGAGGAATAAAACAAAATGTGTCAAGAGACGACACATAATACCGTGTTTCAGTTTCAACAGAACCGTCCGGCGAAGAAGTTGTCTTGCCGCACCGAATCGCCATCGTGCAGCCCGGCAACTTTAATACATCCCGAAACCAAACCGCATCGTCTAAATCAAAATAATACTGTCGTCTTTCAACGCAATTCCCCTTTTTTCTGCCGGCGTTTTCACCGACACCAATTTCCCTTCCGCAATGTTTTCTTCACAGAACGCCGCCTTCAAGGCTTCCTTCGTTTCCGGCTGATTGTCTTTCACCTGAAAG
>JAIRPZ010000143.1 GCA_031256755.1 Planctomycetaceae bacterium | reverse complement strand
GTTGTGGTGTGACGCTTGGTATCGAAGTTGGTTATGCGGTTGACCGGACGATTGAACACTCGCGGGTTCAGCCGGCGGACAGTGTTTTCCTGCGGCTGCGGACGGCGTTTTAGGGGTTTCGGCAGTAAGCCAACTCTTCTACCGAGTAGACATATTTTAATTGATAATGGAATATTGATGAATAGCCCTGTTGCGCAACTCAGATTTGTGTTTCTGTGTTAATAATACCCCGCCTGTCAGCACGCAGCAGATGTCTCCTGCGTCTGTTGCGGTACGGATACGACATCATTTTAAATGCTTTTATCTTCGCATTAACGTGTTCTGCCAAGACACGTTTCGGCGATAATTTATGATTAAAATACTTTTCTTCATCCGTCAACTCCTTGTTCTTTTTCTTCTTAATCGATATCGCACTATTCGCATGAACTTTACCTTTGTCCTGATGAATACAATAAATCAAAAACGTCTGATGGCTAATCACGATCGGCGATTTAATCGTGTGTCTTTTTTTACCGGAGTACCAGCCGTCTTGCTTGTTTTCGATCTCTCAAGGGAATATTCGGGCTACATCAACAACAACTTCTCCGCCGGGCAATTTTTCGTCGAACTCGTTTGATATTGTTCGTCTTTCATCTTGAGAGCATTTTCAACACGCTGCATTTGGTACTCCGTGATCGCTGTTCACTCCTGTAATATAACTGGTCTAATGTCATTTTCACATTTATTTATCAAGCATCTTTCAAGGAGTAATCGATGCCGCGAGCCTTTTCTGATGATCTTCGTGAACGTATCATCAATGACTACACCAGCGGGACATTCCAAGCCGAAGTCGCACGAAAGTGGCAGGTCTTTTATGAGTACGTTCAGGAATTTTCGCCATGCAAAAACGCCCTAATTTTTCTGCGAACTTCTGTGTTCTTCCAAATATTTTTCCCGCTGGTTGAGTTCGTGAATGATCTTGTCCAACTGCGGTTTGGTCAGACATGCCTGCTCAAAGTGCGGCGGAGAATTGAACACATCGCGGGGATCATCGCCGTCATCGTCTTCAGCAGCCGCAGCCGTATCCGTCCGAGTTGTCATCACCTCGTTTTGCAGTGCCGAAAGCCACTCCGGTATTTCAAAACCGACTCCCATCGGATTTTTTGCAAAATTCTCAATTTGCCGGTGTAATTCTTCAAAAGCCGTATCCGTTCCTTCCTGCCGGATTTGCCGGATCGCTTTCGGTACTAACCCGCACATTCTGGCAATTTGCAGCGGACGTACAAACCGTTCCTGCAACCGTTCATGAACGCTCGGCAGCCACATTCCGTATTTTTCACTCAACCGCTGATAATGCCGGAGATGTTCTTCCGCCGCATGGCTGCTCCGCCTTTCCACCGCACGCTCCCAAAGCAGCGCGGCTTCGTCACAGCCGGCACGGATCATCGCATCATGAACCCAATACACCGGTTTCAAATTCCATGAAACCCGCTCATAACCGACTTCCACACGAAGCATATCGAGAAGCATATACAACTTTTCACCGCGGTCTGAATGAGTGGTGGTGCTGTTGTAATCCACGTACTCGGCATAATTTTCGGCAATCGATTCAAAGACAATCTCCAGACCGGCAACGGCAGCCTCCCAATGGATACGGCCGGTTTCCAAATCTTTGAGAAGTTTTGCGGCAATCGGGGTTTCCCCTTCTTCTTGTTTGATTTTTATCAGCGACTGCAAATAATTATCGACTCCCTGATGCAGAATCGCCCGAAGGTTGCCGAACCCCATATTTTGCTGCGTGAAAATGTCATGCCCGTAGAGTTGCACGATCTGTTTGATTTCATGCCAGTATTCTTTATCGACAAGGGACTCGACCGGCGAGATACGGATTTGCCGGCTGTGAGAAAGCCAAAAAGCCAGCAAATGCTCGATGCTCATTTCCATGTAATCCACCAAAGCCGTATTCTGTATTTGCCGTTCCTTTTCGGCATTCCGGCTGAACTTCCATGTTTTTGCCGAAGCGACAACACATTTTGTCAGGGATCGGGCAGCAGTTTCCACAAGCCGGTCAAACTCCGTAATGGCACCGGGGGCCACCGTGTTCATTTCTTCCATCATTTGAATCGTTTCGAGCAGTTTGAACAATTCCACGATCAACCCAAGGCGGGGCAGGTTTTCCAGAAGGCGGAGCAGCCCTTGCTGAATAGACCGGCAGCGGACAATAGCGGCTGCCGATCCCCCCCGTGAAGTCGGAACATAGAGGATTGTCTCTTTCGATAACACATTCAAAATGTGCGTCCAATGTTTTTTCAACGCTTTCACATCGCACCGGAAAACCGCTGTATTGGCTTTCAATACGGCAATTTCCCAATCATCCCGTCCGGCGTTCTGCATTTCTTCTGTCAGTACGGTGCCGTTGTACGATTCCAGCACCATTCGGACATCCCGGACTTCTACGACTGTCCAGACAATCCGGTCGAGCAGCACTTCTTTCATTCCCCGATGCCGGTCGTATTCCAAGAGAGAATCCGTTGTTCCCCTCGGCGGCGGTACTTTGTACGCCGAAGTCCGCCGCAGCAACTGTTCCAAACCCGTATTGTACGTTTCAATTTGGGCAAGCCAGACATTGATGTTTTTCGCAATTTCCGCCTGCATATCCTCTGTTAAGTCAGCCGATTCCGCCTTGACCGCGGGGAGTTGCCAATCGGAATCTTTCGGCACACACAAATAACCGGCAAGGTGTTCGGTAACGAATTTCCATAACTTCGACATGGTGGAAATGAACATCAGGCGGTCATTGATCCGATCGATTTCGGGAACGATAGCCGGTTCTTCGTCCCGGTGATGAAACCCGCCGCCCGGTGCCGCTGCGTCCATCAGCATATCGTCAATGCCGTCGTCCGCCGAATCCTGAAACGTGAAATCCTCGTAAGCCGCCCCGTAAATATCGTCGTCCTTCCTTGTCCGTTTTGCCGTATTGGATTTTTCGTCACTCTTCCCGTTGTCTTCTTCCGGTTTCTTTTTGCCGCTTCCTTTTTTCTCCTGACCGCCTTCGAACATATCGTCATCAAGATCAAGAGAAGGCACATACCAGTAGGCATCCGCATTGGCTTCGGTCAATTCAAAGAATTTGCGAGTCAAATTCCACTTTTCCGTAAAGGCGAGCGGCGGGACTTCTTTGACGGTTTGTTTCCAACCCGCTTTCGGCAATCCGCTGCCGCCTTCCTGAAACATCGCGGGCTGCCGCCACAGTTGATCCATCCACCGCAGTGCAATCGAATAGAATGAGTAATCTCCTTCTACAAGCGGAATTTCGGCCGACCGGTCAAGCCAATACATCATCAGATTCATCGAGGCGACAGGGTCTTGCTGATCGAGCAGGGCTTCTGCCAGCAGTACAAATGCTTTTGTTGTTTTGAACCGCTCGACATGTTTGCTCCAAAACGCCACATCGCCCGCCGCCGTACCGGCTTTGTGCCATGCGGCAAGAGCGGTTGAAACAACGGCAGCGGATTCCCACGCCTCATCGCCTGAAAAACTGTCAAGATTGCTCACCTCCGTTGTTCCGTACTGATCCCACCATCCGGCAAGATCGCTCATTTTGTCGGAAAGTTTTCCCTGCAAGTCCCGCTTGCCCGAAGCGGCGGCTTCTTTTTGCAGCCGGCTGTACAAATCGAAAATTTCTTCGAGGATATTGATCAAATCATCGATCCGGTGATCGTGAATCGAATTTTCAACGGTATGAAACAAATTGAATGCGCCGCCGAATCCGTAAATTGTCCATGGATCGATCACGGCACCGCAGGAGATTCCCCGCCGCAGCAGGTCTTCAATTTTCGGCAGATTTTCTGCCGCTTCGTCTAATTGTTCCTGATCAATTTTCAAATGCGTATCGGTGATCAGGCAGTCCATTGCGGTCATCATCCGTGCCGAAGCCACCGCAATAATTGCCGTTTGTTCTGTTGCGGCATCGGCATAACCCATGCGGGCAAAAAGCCGGGCAAGGTTCATGCGTTGTAATTGGTCGGCACGCCGTTTGGCCATTTGCCGGTTCAAATCCTGCCGGCAGCCGCCGAAGGGCTGAAAAAGCCGCTGCTGTTCTGCCGCAAGACGCGGTTTCATCGCGGCGGGAATTTTGTGCATCAGTTGGCTGTAAAACTGATCCCGGTAATCGGCAATGACCGGCATTAAATCGTTCAGCGATGTTTCGGAACCGTAAGCGGACGGATTGTCGCCGCAAACGCCGCTGCCCATTAACATTGTCCCGGCAAGAACCGCACCGGCTTCGTAAAGCAAATGTTCCATCGGCGCATCGGCGGCGTGAGATTCTCCGGTATAAGCCGTTTCGATCCGGCGGAGCATACAGTCCGCCGTGACCTGATGAATGACAAACCTGCGGTAAAAACCATCATTGTCGATAAAATTCGGGTCCCACATACCGAAATGATAATTCGGTTTCCGGTTGACCGGATGATCAAAGTCGTAAGCACGCGGATCGAGAACGATTTCCTGTAATTTATCGGGATCGAAGTAAGCCGCCCGCAGAATTTGCGGATCGGTTTCCCGCAGAATGTTTAACGCCTGCTTAATGAGATTTTCATATCTGCCGGCAGCGATGCCGATACTGTCTATGTAAAGCGGGATCGGAGCGCACCACTCGTGCGAGTAGGGCTGATGTTTTTCGGCTCCTTCTAGAACCGGCACCGGACGGTAGCCGATGTAATCATCAAGCGTATCAATCACGGCGGAAACGATGCGTCCGTGTTCTGTCCATGGCGATCCCTGCCGCAAAACGGTTTCAAAAATTTTGGCAAGAAAAAAGGCATTGAAAAGGGTTTCGTCGGTTTGATGATGGAGTAAATCATCGTGAAATTGGCGGTATTCCGGCAGGAAATGATTTTTGACGAGGGCGAGAACCTGACCGGCTTGTTCGCCTGCGTGAAATGCTTCGGATTTTCGGGCAAAGACGGCGAGTTGCTGTTCGAGCAGGGCGATAATGCGCAGGGCGGCGCATCGGGAGTCCTTATTGCTGGGGAGCAAGTTCCGGTAGAGAGAATTTATAGCCCGAAAAAACTTCGGATCGCGGCTGCCTGACGAGAAATTCAGGTAACTGAGAACGTCCGTAATGATTTCCGGCGGCGGTGTTACATCTTGGTTAGCGGGCATAACAGGCATTGTACCATAAATGGCCGCAAAAGAGGAATGCCGGAAGTTGTACGGTCTTGTAAATTTCCCGATTTCGGTTAGAATAGATGCGTCAATTTTTCTGACATACCCGGTTTCCCAATGAACGATACAGCCAAGACCCTGACCATTAACGGCACACCAATCGCCTTTTCCGATGAACGCAACCTGCTGGAACTCTGCCGGAAAGCCGGAATTGATATTCCGACTTTCTGCTACCATTCCGAATTGAGCATCTACGGTGCCTGCCGTCTTTGTCTCGTCGATGTCAAAGGTTTCGGCATCGTCGCTTCTTGCTCCACCGCCCCAGCCGCCGGTATGGAAGTCAAAACCCACACCGAAGAACTCCGGCAAATGCGGCGGGTCGCCCTTGAGTTGATGCTTGCCAATCACGATCAGGACTGCAACACCTGCCCGAAAAATACCAACTGCAAATTACAGTCCCTCGCCCGGCAGCACGGCATTAAAGAAGTCCGCTTCAAACGAACCCTTGTCCGCCGTCCCATTGACCGTTCCAGTTTGTCCCTTGTCCGCGATCCGAACAAATGTATTCTCTGCGGCGATTGTGTCCGTGCCTGCGATGAAATTCAAGGTGTCGGTGCCATTGGTTTTGCCGGACGCGGCGCAAAATCAACCGTTGTGCCGCCGTTCAATAAAGACCTTGCCGATGTGGAATGTGTGAACTGCGGTCTCTGTGCCACGGTTTGTCCGGTCGGGGCGTTGACTGTCCGGGACGATGTCAACGAGGTTTGGAAAGTCGTCAATGATCCGGCAAAAACCGTTGTTGTCCAAATTGCCCCTGCTGTCCGGGTTGCCATCGGCGAAGGGTTTGGCGGACAGCCCGGTACCGTTGAAGTCGGGCGCGTCATTGCCGCCATAAAAGCCATCGGTTTTGACAAGGTTTATGACACCAGTTTTGCTGCCGATCAAACGATTTTCGAGGAAGCAACCGAATTTATCGAAAGGAAAACCGGCGGGAAAGTGCTGCCGATGTTCACGTCGTGCTGCCCTGCTTGGGTCAAATATGCGGAACAATTCCTGCCCGATTTGCTGCCGAATCTTTCTACCGCACGGTCGCCGATGAGTATGTTTGGTCCGACCGCTAAAATGATGCTGCCGAAACTGCTCGGTATTGACAAAAAAGACCTCGTTACAGTGGCGATTATGCCCTGCACTGCCAAAAAATTCGAAGCAAAACTGCCGAAATTCAACGATGAAGACGGTATTCCGCCGACCGATTTCGTTTTGACCACGCAGGAATTGATACGTATGATTGAGGAAGCCGGCTTGCGGTTTGACGAATTACAGCCGCAGTCGCTGGACAAACCGTTTGATTTCAAGACGGGCGGCGGTGTGATTTTCGGTGCAACCGGCGGCGTGATGGAAGCGGCGTTGCGGTATGCTGTCGAAAAGATTCAGGGGGAAAAACTGGAGGCGTTTGAATTCGTGGAAGTTCGCGGCAATAAGCCGGGCGACAAAGCCATCCGGGAAGCGGAATTCAACGTAAAAGGTACGCCGGTCAGGGTTTGCGTGGTTTATGGATTAGCCAATGCCCGAAAGGTTGCGGAGTGGGTTCGCACGGGAGAGAAGAAATACGATTTTGTGGAAGTGATGGCGTGTCCGATGGGCTGTGTCGGCGGGGCAGGACAGCCGGTCACGAATGACTGGGAAGTCCGCCGCAACCGGGCAGACGGTTTGTACAAGGTGGACAAAATGCTGCAATTGCACAAACCGCAGGATAATCATGTCCTGCAAAAATGCTATGAAGATTATTTTGAAGGGGGCATCGGCGGTCATACGGCGCACCATTTGCTTCACACACATTATCACAACCGGCGGCGGATTGACGGCATGTCGATTTCCGTTTTGGATGATGCCGGTGCCGAACCGGAAGTTCATGTTTCGGTCTGTGTCGGTACAAGTTGTTATGTCCGCGGCAGTCAGGGTGTCTTAAAGAAGATTGCGGATCACATTCAGGAAAAAGGGCTGGGACATTTGGTCAAACTGGAAGCGACTTTTTGTACGGAAAACTGCGACCGCGGACCGACAGTGATGGTCGGCAATCAGACGCTTTTCAAGGCAACTGGTGAACAGGCGATTGCAGAAATTACCGCTCAACTCAAAGCGGCAAAAGTCCATGCATAAAACACAGCCCTTGTATTGAGAGCAGGGGGGACATATATTCCCGGTTTTGAGCGGGAAATGACCGCCGGACGCTCATTTCCCATTAACTTTTAGGGGCTTTCATCAGTTTATACATCGGCTCACTCAACGTTTTTGAAGATGCTTTCGTCAACTGATCGCCCAACACCATATCGAGTTGTCCTTGAAAAATTTCTTCGGCTCTGCCGCCGTGAAAGTAGGGATTCTTTTCCTGTGTTGCCCGCATCGACTTTAACATTTGACCAAAGAGTGTCTGACCGACGAATTGGTGCAGCAGTTCCCGGAATTTCTGATCGTTTTCGTTGACCGGTACGGTTTCTGCCGGCATGTCAAACCGGGTGGCGATACTGTTATCCGCCCGCTGGTATGTGTCCAGCAATTTATCAATCGGTACGCCTGTTTGCTGTGGCGGACGCTGCTCAATGGCGGACAGCATTGCCGACGGATCGGCAGACGGAAGGTAAGGGACAGTACGGGAAATCATCATCGCAACGCTATGCTTTTATCAATGCATTTTCAATGCCACTGCCGCTACATTCGGCAAAATCGTTGCTTCTGATAACAAAAACGGGTGGAAACAGATAAAATTTAACGATTATAATTTTTTGCTCAATTCTCCGTTTTATTTTGCCGATAGACAAAAAGTATTTTGTTGTCCGCTAATTCTGCGATAACGTACCAATAAAACGTTGACAGCAACATCTCAAGACAAGGAAGCCAATATGATATTCCGTATTCTCGCCGCAGCCGTACTTTCGGTACTTTTTATTTTTCCGAGCGGATGTTCATTATTTCGTGCAAAAAACAAACCGGCGGCACCGCAAACGAACAACGTTTTTTCGCTGCCGCGAGGTTCGCAGACGCACAAAACCGCTGCCAAAACGGAATCGTTGGAAGATTTTTTTAATAAACCGCGCGTTCAGTAGGAACAGAGTCCTTGCTGGACAGGCAGATTCTAGAGAGTATCTGCATACTGCCCTTTGTGAAATTTCATGTGTTTCATGTTAAAATGCCGGTTCTGAAAACATCGCTATCCGGCTTGGCTATCCGGTTTGGTTTTATATGAGAAAAGTTTTGCCGTTGCTGTTCGTTTTTTTATCGACCAGTTTTACCGCTCCCCCCGCCGCACAGGAGCAGACCGTTACGCAAGAACAATTGCTCGCGGCTGCCGAACCGTTTGCAAAATTAAACGATTTGCTCTGCCGGTGTGCGGAATACGCCGCTCCGGTTGTTGTTCACATTCGGATCACACAAGTCCGGTCAGTCAATCCGGGAAGAACTTCGCGGACAACGAAAATGCAGGTCGAAGAATCCGGCAGCGGAATCATCGCCTCCATCAGCGGCAAACAAGTCATTCTGACAAACCGGCATGTTGTCGAAGGAATGGAACCAAAAAACATGCAGATACTAACCGGCAAACGACAAATTCTTTCTCCGGTCAACATAATCCTGAACGAGGACTTTGATATTGCTGTCATTGAAATCAAAGAGACACTGCCGCAGTCCGCTGCTTTCGGTAATTCCGACCAGGTCCGCACCGGTGAATTCGTCCTTGCCGCCGGAAATCCCTTCGGTTTGGAACGCAGCATCTCGCTGGGAATTATCAGTGCCGTACAGCGGCGGAATGTCCCGAACACCGGTACCGCCCCGCCCCGCGTTCCCTTTTTTCAAACGGATGCCGCCGTCAACCCCGGCAGCAGCGGCGGTCCGCTCTTCAATCTTCGCGGCGAAGTCATCGGAATGACCACCGCCATCGCTACGCAAAGCGGCGGAAATGAAGGCATTGCGTTTGCAATGCCCGCCAAAATATTGCTGCGGATTGCTAAACAACTCATTGAAACAGGAACCGTCATGAAACCGTTTATCGGTTTCGGTTTTGACCCGGTTTTTTCTCTTGCAGAACGGAAAAATTTAGGCATTGACCGTTTAATCGGCGCGAAAATCAAAAGTTTGGAACCGGACGGGCCCGCCGGGGGGGCAGGACTGAAAACCGGCGATGTGGTCATCGAATTCAACGGTACGGAAGTCGAAGATGATGCCCACATTGTGAACCTCGTCGCAGAAATCGAGTCGGAGAAGTCCGTCCCGCTGAAAATTAACCGCAGCGGAAAAATAATGAACATAAACGTGACTCCGGTTCTGCAATTAAGCCGGTAGTTTTGCCGGTTGTTTTTTTACTGTTTATTTTTCGGTGTTTATCTTTCGGGGCTTATTTCCGGCGTTTATTTTTTGTCCGTTATACCCGCACGTCACCGGCAATGTCCTAAACCCCGCCATACAGGTCATTTAGGAAAGGCGTTTTTTCATATTTTTTACGGCAAAACAACGGCTTTACAGGTGACGTACCCCCGTTTGACGGTTTTGCGGATTGTGCTAAAATCTCCGGCATCGTTATTTTTCCTCAAGTTTCCCTAAAACAATTTCGGCATTTTTTCTTGCTGTCTTTTTTGTTGCTTCGAGCGTTCTTCTCTATCTGTACCGTCGCGATCAGAAAGAGGAACGAGAGTGGGAAACGAATTCTTTCCGCCGCGTCTGCCGGAT
>JAIRPZ010000010.1 GCA_031256755.1 Planctomycetaceae bacterium | reverse complement strand
CCGGTATTCCGGCAAGCATTAGAATTGAAAATTGCGTTGAAGAGGATGACCGGTGACGGTTTCACTCTTCTTTCCTCATTATCAATGATTAATGATCAATGATCAATTCCCTGTGGCATCACCCCGCCGGTGCTAGCCGCGTGGGCAGTCCTGCCAGACGGACGGTATTTTGGGCGGTATCCGCAATACTGCCGGCGGCAGCCCTCATCCGGCAAAAAACAACGGCGGGCGAATGCCCGCCGCTCTCAATCTCTTTTTTAACAGGATTTACAGGATTCCCATGATTATCAGGATAATTAAAAGAAATTCAAAAAATCCTGTTTTATCCTGTAATATCCTGCCAATCCTGTCAAAAATACGCCCGTCCGGCAAGGACTTATCGTTTCCGTCTCCGCAGTGCCGCAAGACCAGCCAAGCCGAGACCAAAGACCGCCAACGTTGCCGGTTCAGGCGTTGCCGCGCCGATATGAAGGTTTGGGCTGACCAATTCGTTAGACAGTTCGGCTTCCAGCAAAAGTCCCGTCGGATTCCCCTTCCCCTCCCAAGAGTAATTGGCAACCAAAAGGGTCAATGTATGCAGCCCCGATTTCAACTGGAAATCTTCATTGGTAATGCCGAATGCATACGCCATTTTATCATAGGTTATGCCGTTGTACGTAGCATCTGGCAGCCGGAAGTCCCAATAGGTTTTGTCCAGCAACGTGCCGTCCAACATCACACCGACAAGCATATTGTCCGTTGCGGCATAGCCGGTCAGGTACTTGAAGGTCTCCTCCGAACCTATCGTAAAGGACGTTTGGTAAGCGTAATAGCCCATTGCGTGAGAAATGTCACCATTGCTCCATTCTGTCCCGCTTTGTTCACCTATCCACGCCGAATCAATGTACGTATTAATGGCACTCCATTTGCTGCTAGTGCCGAACGGGAAGGTATTCGTGTTATAGATGAACGCATTGGTAAATTTAGCCGATTGGACAGCTTCTTCCAATTTCTTAAGTACACCGCTGTTCAACGCTTGCTGCAATTCGGCTGTGTACGCTTCGTACTTCGCCCTTTTTTCGGGGGTGTCGCCCGCGGTGGAAAAATCAGGCGTTTTAATCTCGAACTTACCAAGGTAAGCAGCAGTCCAATTGGCATCGAGGTTTGCCCAGTAATTTTGCCCGTTGACAACGTTTTCGACCGTGTCAGAACCGTTGGTTTGTTGTTTCTGGGTACCCGTTCCGAATACCACAGTATCTGCAAATGCAGTTGTACAGAGCAAAATAATTGCCGCTGCCGCGAGGAGAATGTTACCCCCCCCCCCCTAATTTGTCTATTGTCGAGAATTTTGTTTTATTTTTCACCTGAATCACTCGTTTCTTTCTCCGGGAATACTCGCCGGCGTTGTTGTGGAAATTAATGCCTCATTTTGACACGGTCATTCCCGTATCGAAATGCGGCATATAACAAAATAATCTAATAGCAACTGCCGTGCCGAAATGCCGAAAATTCCCTAATTTTTGTTTAGCATTGACGTAAGTATCTAGAAAACAAGCGTTTATAAATGCTTCCGCCTTTTTAAGCGGTTATTTCCTGTATTGTCTCTATGCTGTAAAATAATACATAATCTGTTTCAATGTCTAATTTTAATGACGTATTTTGCATACAAATAGTATAATCATACAAAGCGGCGCGGCAATGACGGACGTTCTCATTATCGGAGCGGGACCTGCCGGTCTTGCCGCCGGCATCGCCTGGGCAAAAACGAACCGCTCTGTCTGCATTTTGGAAAGAAACAGCACCGCCGGAAAAAAACTGCTCCTTTCCGGTTCAGGACAATGCAACGTCACGCACCGCGGCACTGCCGAAGAGTTTTTGCAGCATTACGGAAGTTCCGCCAAAGGGAATTTTGTCAAACCCTGTTATCTGGCATTTGACAACGCTGCCCTGAAACAATTTTTTGCCGAACGGGGTGTGCCGCTCCTTGAACGTGAAGACGGCAAGGTGTTTCCGAAATCGTTGAAAGCAGAGGATTTGCTGAATGTTCTGCTTAAAGAATTCAAAAAATCCGGCGGCACTCTGCAAACGGAAACACTTGTCCGGCACGTCCGAAAAACACCGGACGGTTTTGAGGCGGAAACGGACGGCGGCAGATTCCGTTCGCAAAAACTCGTGATTGCTGCCGGCGGACAATCGTATCCGGCAACCGGTTCGCAGGGGGACGGCTTCCGTTTTGCGGCGGCACTGGGACACCGGATTGTGCCGCCGAAGCCGGCACTGTCGCCGGTGATTGTTCAAAATTATCCGTTTGGAAACTGTGCCGGAATTTCTTTGAGCGGTGTTCCGGTGCATCTCTTCCGCAGCGGTTCGCCGGTGAAAAAAAGTTGCGGCGATGTGCTTTTTACTCACCGCGGCTTGTCGGGACCGGTCATTTTGGATATGAGCCGGTCTATCGAACCCGGCGATATTCTTTCCGTTCAAATGGCTTCGCCGGACAAACTGCCGGAAACACTTTTCACCGGCAGGAAAACGTTAAAAAACGTGCTGCTTTGTTCGGGGCTGCCGGAGAAGTTGTTGTTACAGTTATTAGACATACTGCGTATACCGCCGGAATGGCCTGCTGCCGAAACGAATCGGGCAATCCGGCGGAAAATCATTCAGCATTTGACGGCATTTCCGTTTGCGGCTGCGCGGACGGGGGATTGGAATCAGGCGATGGCAACGTCCGGCGGTGTCGCGTTGGGGGAAGTGCATCGGCAAACGATGGCATCGCGTTTGGTTTCCGGTTTATATTTCTGCGGGGAGGTGCTGGACGTTGACGGCGGCACCGGCGGCTACAATATCCATTTTGCTCTCTCTTCCGGCATGATACACCGCAGCCGGTAAGGCATCCGGCTATCGCCCCCATTCAAAACGCCGCGCTCACGCGGCTGCTTTTTCATTTCCCTACATTATGATTATCAATTATTTCACAACCGCTCGATTTCCGATGCCGGAAGTCCTGTTGCGGCTGCAATATCCGCAAGAGATAAACCCATCCCTTTAAGATTCCGCGCCACTTCGGCTTTGCCCTTTATCTCACCTTCGGCAAGACCTTCGGCTTTGCCTTCGGCTAATCCTTCCGCTTTGCCTTCGACACGTCCCTTTGCCTCGCCCTCTTTTCTTGCGGTTTCGACAACGTTGACGTTATCCCGATACGCCATCAAGTCCCGCTGATACTGTTCCTGCAACAGCGGAGACAAACGGTAATACTCCGCCTCCGAAAACGCCTTTTCAAAAACCGGCTCGCGAAGGATTGACGGTATCTCGTCAAAATCCTCCAAATTTTTCAGGAAGTACATCCACTTGTCTTTCCGCGTTTTCAATTCCGGCTCCGTTAAACGAAACAATGGCATCTGCAAAAAAACCATCTTCAACTTGTCCAAGAACTCCTCACCGTCTTGGTCTTTCAATGAAACGAGCCGGTAAATCTTCTGTTTCTCTTCATCTTCGTCATAAGTGAAGTTCAATACTGCCACCAGATAAACCGGATTCAGATTGAAATCCCAGTCCCCTTTTTGCGCTTGCCGCTGAATCGGAAACGACAGGTAAAACAACGCCCGGTCTTTGAAATACTTCTGGCGTGCCTTCTGCATTTCGACCGTGAACTGTTCGTTGTGTTCGCCGGTGCAGGCGATATCGAAAATGGCTTTGCGGTCAACGTTGTTGTCCGGCAGTTGTTCGGGGTTGCGGAAGGTTAAACTGACGATTTTGCTTTCGAGCGGCAGGACGGCGTTCAGGAAGTCAATGAGCAAGTCCTTGTTCGCCTCTTCGCCAAACAACTTCTTGAACCCGAAATCGGTATAAGGATTGATATAACGCGCTACTTTGTCATTCATTTTCGTGTCAGTCATGGCAGATTCTCCTTTACATGCATAGAATAGTATTATTTTAGCAGATTTGAACGGGAAAAAGCGAGGAAGTTTGCAGACGGCAGACCGCAGCAAGAGAGCGGCGGGCATACGTTCTCCTTTTGTTTTCGGGCATTTTTTAAACAGGATTGACAGGATTCACATGATTTTACAGGATGATGTTTTCATTTCTATTTCTAATTGTCAATTTTCCATTATCAATTTTCAATTAAAAATATGCCCGTCCGGCAAGGACTCCTGTCCAAAAATATCAGCGTACCAAATACCTTTTACTTCAAATCAGGGTAACGTTTGCGGATAATTTCACGTGACTCTTCCGACAGGTCTTGGAACGGTACCGGTTTGTCCTGCGGGCGAGTCTGTTTCTGATTGATTTCCCCAAGCAGCGACCATTTCCGCGTCAGTTCTTTCGGCTCTGCCGCACGCACGCCGTACCGCGTCAGGTCAATCACTTCAAACGGCTCCTCCTTCTCAAAATTCCGAAGCAACGCAAGCCGGAAATCCCGGTTCATATACCACCGAATCTCTTTGTCCTTGTCCGAACCGCCAATGCCGGAACCGCACTCTTCAAACCGGTAATCAAAATCGTTTTCCTTATGCTGCGTGCGCCATAATAATCCGAATTCCCCCGCCGTCACCAGTTGCGTGTCCGCCCAGCGTTTTTTCACCGCCGAAAGCCACGTTTTCAACGCATCCGCATTCATCCGCTTGTTCGCTGTCAAACTCAATTCCCAGCAGTTCGTCACCCAGCCGAATCCGTTCAATTCAACGCCCCTGTCAAAATGAACCGACATCGTGTGCAGCATTTCTTTCAGCGCGGTTTCCTCCGAAAACGTTTTGTTGCCGAAGGTTTCTATCGGACCGACTCCCATCCGGCTGTTGAATCCGTCGCGAAAGCCCGGACGGCGTGCCGAAAGAAAATCACACGTCCAGCCGTCCAGATTCACACAGTCGATAAAGTCCTCTTTCCCCTGCGCAGGTTTGCAGAAATGTTCTTTGGACGGATAGTAAGGATAACAGACAGAACCGTCGCCGTCCTGATTGTCTATCGAAAACTGACTCCATATCGTCCCCTGACAAACGTGAATATTTTCCTTTTCAGCGAGGAATTGCAGATTGTCCGCTGCAAGAAAACCGGCTATCACGCTTTTCGGACGGTATCCGCCGCCGACAAATCTGCTGATTTCCGCCAGTGCATCGTGTATGTCTTTACTGACCTGTTCACGCGTATTGTAAGCGTTGGCGAAATAACCGCCCGGAACAAACGTGATGTCATCGCCGTATTTTTTGTGATAACTGACCAGCAGTTCCCGAATCTTCCGGTAGTTTTCTGTTTCATCGTGAATGGCGAGCCAACTTAACGCCCACGTGATTCTTCCTTCGGGAAAGACATCGGCGACGGCTTGCCGGAAAGCGGTAACGGCTTCGGGAGAGTGCAGATGCCGCTCGCTGCGCCCGGTATTTTTATCGCGGGAAAATTCTATCCAGTCCACACGGATAAAAGAGTTCAGCGTTAAAAAACGTCCTCCTTGCAGTTTTTCGGGAACTTGTCCGAAGCCCGTTTTAACGGGACAAAGTACCGGCAGGAGAAGCAGAACAGGCACAAACAAGAGAGAGGTGATGATTTTCCGCATAATGTGTTTTTGGTGAAGGGGGGCAAGGTGACGGAGTGCAGACGGCTATGGCTGCATACCGTTTTTGCAGCCCCGTTTTCAAGGATACAATGATACCGCAGCATTTTCAGTTTGGCAAGGCAGCGGCTGTTGGATTGTCCGGCATCAAAGCCGGCAAGCCGCATGTTAAAAATCACCGGCAAAGAGTACAATGTCTGCCGGTCGCATTGACCGCACGAAAATATTAACCGCCTGCCCTGTTTTTTATGTCCGAAGAACATGTACTGGTCATACCGACAAAATTGTTTCACGAAATCGGCTGCTTTCAAGGTTTTTGCGCCGACATCGACCGCTACCGGAATCAACTGCTCGCACCGGAGAACTTTCAGTTTATGCCCCGCAGTGCTGCCGAGTCCTCTCCGCAATTCAAACAACTGATCCCCTATATGATTTTTCGTCATACGGATTCATCCGGTGCAGTCCGCATCTTTCAATATGTACGCGGCAAAGGAACAGGGGAAAGCCGGCTGCGGCAAAAACGAAGCATCGGTGTCGGCGGACATATCGCCGCCGAAGACCGGTTGCACCATTCAGGCAATGTGTATCGGGAAGGAATGCTGCGGGAACTCCGCGAAGAAGTCGTTTTACACACTTCTTTCACCGAACAATGCGTCGGGTTAATCAATGATGATTCCAGCGATGTCGGACGCGTTCATCTCGGCATTGTGCATACGCTTGATGTTGCCGAACCGGAGGTTTTTTCTAACGAGCCGGAACTGATCGAATCCGGCTTTATGCCGCTCGAAACCCTGCGGTCGCACCGCACGTCCATGGAATCATGGTCGTCTCTGTGTCTCGATGCCCTGTTTATCCCTTGATATTTTTTCCTTTACGGAAAACCGCCGACAAGTTTTCCCCCTTGCAGGAACGTTCCGGTAAAAAAAACAAAGATCACTTACGGACTTTTCAATCCGCATAAGTCGAAGAGAATCAAAGAATTACACACTTTGTCTTTGCCGTAATCGCATGCAGTTGTTCCTTTGTCCTTGCCGGAAGGAAAAGATCGTGTAGAATACCCCCATCATTCGGAAGGCAAGGATGCAGGAAAGAAAGACCGCGGTGACGTTCTTCCCGGAAGGGAAGGCAGCCGCTGTTTTCGGCATGGCTTGCCGATCCCTTTCTGTGCCGTTTACCTTCCCCCTATTTATCCTCCCCCGCTTGTCCCCCTATGGTAACGGAATACAACTCAACCTGCACGGAAACGGAAATTGTTCAACACCCGGCTCACCCCTGCGTTTCTCCATCCTCCCGGCTTCTTGAAGTCATTCGGGAAAAATTAGGAAGCATCCGCTACAATCTTTGGTTCAGTCAGGATACGCAATGCCGCATAACGGAAAGCGGCAACCGCAAAACAGCAGAAATATTTGTCCGCAACGATTTTGAAGTTACGGCGATTCAGCGGAATTGCGGCAAAGAGATCGCCCAAGCCGTTCAGGAATTTTTCGGGCAAAAAATCCCTTTTGTTCTTCGGGTCGGCGAGGTCAAGCCGCTTGCGTCCGAACCGAAAAAGCCCGCCGTCAAGCCCTCTGTTCCCAAACCGGTACGGATTTTACAGCCGGCAGAACTCAACCTTGATTTACCGAAAGAACCGATGCGTTCCGGCAGAAAGTTTGCATCGCTTGACTCGTTCATTGTCGGTCAGTCCAACCGTTTAGCCCGCAGCGGAGCGGATTTTGCGATTCAGCAGCCGGGACAGATCAATCCGATTTTTATTTTCGGTCCGACAAGCAGCGGTAAAACGCATCTTCTTGAAGGGATTTGGACAGCCGTCCGCCGTCAGCAGTCGTTGCAGCGTTCAAAAAATTTACCGCTGTTTATGACGGCACAGCAGTTTATCACTGCATTTACGGAGCGTTTCCAAAACGGCACCTCGCGGGAAAACGCCGCATCATTCCGCAGCCGTTTCAAAGGGATTTCCCATCTTCTGATTGACGACATTCAGACCTTTGTCCGCGCCGATGTCACGCAATCCGAGTTGGTGCAGGTGATTGATATGCTGAAAAATCAATCGGTGCAACTCGTTTTTACCGGAAATGCGCCGGCGAAAGCGATGCGGCTGCGGAAAGACCTTGTTTCCCGGATTGAAGCCGGTTTGGCATGCCCTGTCGAATTGCCGGAGCGGGAATTATCGCTGAAAATCTGCACAAGCATTGTTCATGAGCGGAAATTACCGCTTGAACCGGAAGTGTGCCGTCTGATTGCTTCCCGTTTCGGCGTTCACGGACGGCAAATCACCGGTGCGGTCAACCGGCTTTATGTGGCGTATCAGAACCATGCGGGCAGCGGCAAGCCCATAACGGTCGACATCGCCGAGGAGTTGTTGAGTGATTTATTGCGGCTCAATCGGCGCGATGTCCGTTTGCAGGACATTAGTAAAGCGGTTTGTGATGAATTCGGCATTGCCGAAGAATCGCTCCGTTCCAAAACGAGGGTCAAACAGATTGCGTGTCCCCGTATGCTTGCGATGTGGCTGGCACGGAAATATACGCGGTCGGCACTTTCCGAGATTGGTCAATTTTTCGGCAATCTTTCGCATAGTTCGGTCATTGCCGCTTCCCGGAAAATGGACCGGCAGATCACGGAAAACACACAGATTGCGGATTCGCTGAAAAAGATCGAACACGTACTGGAGTAGATTTTCCGTATGGAAATCCGTATGCAAAAAACGCACACGCCGATACTTGCGGCGTATGCGTTAGGCGTTAAAAAACGCGGAAAAAACAGCGGACGGACAGAGCCGTCAGGCACGTCAAAACTATGTTTTAACTTGCTGCCGTTTGGATTTTCTCATTTTTGAATTGGCCGGACGTTTGCCGTGATTGGCTTTCTTTTTTGTGTGCTGCGGTTTCGACATTGGATTTTTCCTCGTAATTTTCTGTGATTTTTCGCGGACGGGACAGTACCCTCTTACCGGTGATTCTACCCAAATAACCGGTTTTGTAAAGAGGGAGGCATTCGCTGCCGTTGAATGCCGGTGTCTTGTGTGCTACAATGGTGGGTCAGGAGGTATCAAATATGTTTCGTTTCGTTTCGTTTACTTTGTTTTTTCTCATTTCAGCAGCAGCGTCGGGTGACGGTGTTGCCGATGCCGTCAAGTCCGTCGTGCCGCGAATCGTCCGCATTGAAACAATCGGCGGACACGAAAAAGTCGGACGCGAAATTGCCAACGATGGGACAACCACCGGCATACTGCTCGATCAAGAGGGCTTTATTATCACCGGATCGTTCAATATACTGCACGATCCGAATGCGATTTTGGTGCTTTTTTCCGACGGGACAAAAAAAACCGCCAAAAAAATCGCCGTTGACCGCCTTCGGATGTTAACGCTGCTGAAAACCAATGATTTTTCCGGTCAGGAAATGCCGCCGATTCCGTATCGGGAAAAAAAGTCCGTCCGTATCGGCGAAGCATGTATTGCCGTCGGCGAATCGCTTTCTCCGTCCGAACCGAATGTCGCTCTCGGCGTAATCAGCGGTAAAGACCGGATTTGGGGCAAAGCCCTGCAAACGGATGCCGCCGTCGGTCCGAACAATTACGGCGGCCCGCTGATCGATTCCGCCGGAAAAATACTGGGAATTCTCGTTCCGCTGTCGAGTATGTCGGATAATGTCGCGGCCGGTGCCGAAATGTACGACGCAGGTGTCGGTATGGCTGTTCCGTTTGAAGATATTTTGCCGGTTGTACCGAAGTTGAAGGAAGGCAAAGACCTTCTCCCCGGTGCGGCGGGCTTTTCGTTCAAAGAAAACAAAATGTTCGTCGGCGATGCGGTCATTGACGATGTGATGCCGGAATCCGCCGCCGCAAAAGCAGGTCTCAAAAAGGGGGACAAAATCACGAAAATTGATGATAGTCCGGTGACCGCCGCAATGGATGCGGTGAAAAATGTCCGGCGGCGTTATGCCGGAGAGACATTGAAAATAGCGTTTCTCCGGGACGGAACCGAACAGACCGTCTCGCTGACAACGGAAGAAAGGAAAGAAAAAACCCGGCAGCGGAAACCGCGGATGACGATAAAAAAAGAAGACGGGAATTGACAACCGGTGTTTCCCTTGTTTTAATAACAAACAGTTCGGGAGATCGGATTTATCCGGTCTCCTGAACGGCAGAAATAGGGATTTATTGCGAAACCAACTTGATGACGACTGTCGTTGATGACAGGAAAAAATATGACACGCTGGACGAGGATTTTTGTTTTTTTTGCGGCGGCATTTTTTATTGCCCCCTTTTTTGCTTTCGGTCAGTCGGATGACGACATTAACCGTGTTATCAGTAAAGGGCTTGATTGGCTGGTCGCCAACCAAGGCAAACGGGGAAACTGGGGAACCAACGGTGCTGACGGGGCGTATCCGTCAGCAATGACCGGTATGGCAGGACTTGCCCTGCTTTCCGAAGGTTCGACCGCAACGCAGGGGAAATATGCCCCCAATATCCGCAATGCGGTCGACTATCTTCTGAAAAAAGCCCGTAAAAACGGTTTGATCGGGGATGATAACGATGACCATTATACTTACGGGCATGGTTTCGGACTCCTCTTTTTGTCGCAGGTTTACGGCGAAGAAGAAGACGAGAGCCGCCGGGAAGAATTAATTGATGTCATTACCCGTGCGGTCAAATTCTGCGGACTTGCCCAAACCAAAGCGGGCGGCTGGGGATATGTCAGTGCAAAAGACGGTAATGATTTTGATGAGGGTTCGACCACGATTACGCAGGTACAGGCCTTGCGGGGCTGCCGGAATGCCGGTATTTCTGTTCCGAAGGAAGTGATTGAGAAAGCGATTACGTACATTCACAAATGTTCGATCAAAGACGGTGCGGAAGGGGTGCAGTACAATATACAGGGCGGGGGCGGTCGTCCGCCGATCAGTGCAGCCGCTATCGCTTGTCTGTTCAATGCCGGCGAGTATGATGACAAATTTGTTCCGAATTTGCTGAAATACTGCGACCGGACATTAGGGGCGAATATTACGAACAAACAGGATGACGGTCACTGGCATTATGCTCATTATTATTTTGCCCAAGTGAAATACCGGCAGGGAGATAAGGAGTGGAAGGATTACCGGGAAAAACTGTTTAAGCGTTTGGTTTCTGAAGCCGGCAGCGACGGGGCGTGGAGCGGCGGTACCGGACGGGTCTATGCGACGGCGATCAACCTGACGATTCTGCAACTCGAAAAGGGTGCGCTGCCGATTTATATGCGGTAAACGAGAGGGCTGCCTGCTTTTGCACGTCCTCCTTGCACATCCCGTTTCCGTTTCGGCGTGTATCATAAGCCGACAGTACAATTTTACTTTTACGTTCTTTTTGTCCCGAAAATTTAACAGCCGGCAGAATTCGGGCCGTCCTTGTCTTGACAATTTCATTTTTTCATGGTATTTTGTTTATGTAGAGAATGATCGCTCTGAACTATTAACCTCCAAAATACTATGGACAAGAAAAAATCAGAAAAAGTGGTCATGACCACAACGCACAACGCAACAAAGAGCGGGAAACAGACGTTCCCCATTTTCGCCGCCGTGTCCTTGCCGGACAGGCAGTATAAACAACAGACACACCCCAAAATATGCCTGCACGGCAAGGGCAGTCGGTCCGTCAAGAGCTTCACGCTTATCGAACTCCTTGTCGTGATCGCCATTATCGGCATGTTGATCGCCTTACTTTTGCCCGCCATTCAAATGGCACGGGAAGCCGCAAGACGTATGCAGTGCCAGAATCACCTCAAGCAAATCGGCTTGGGAATTCACAACTATCACGATGTCAAGAAAGGACTGCCGCCGGTCGTGATTTTCAGCGGAAAAGGGTCTTGGCTCGCTTATCTTTATCCTTTCATCGAACAGCAGACCATGCATGAACGCATGACCGGCACTAACGGCTTG
>JAIRPZ010000216.1 GCA_031256755.1 Planctomycetaceae bacterium | reverse complement strand
AACGGCGAAATAGCAACCGGCGGCAGAAACCAAACCGATACTCTTTTGCCGTTCAACGTCCCTTCTCATCACTCATTCATTACTTTTGCTTATCCTTCATTTTCTGTTCCTGCGTTTTGCATTGATTGCCGATGTCGGCAATCAATGCAGCATTTTTTTCTTCACGAATCTTATCGTTTCGTAAAAAATGTTTTAATTTTCAGTCTCCGTCTGGGGTTTGGGGTCGCTGCTCAAAACTCATGGACAAGGCGTATGAAGGGGATGCGTGCCGCAAAAAGGTGCGAAAATGCAAGATGTGTCCGGTGGTTCCGCCGAAGAGTAACCGGAAGAATCCTGTAACACTTTTATGGCTCTAGCAAATATCGCCGTTTATCTGAAAAATTAGCGGCAACACGACACCAGTTGTTGTCAGGATCGGTCATCGAAACGGTCTTGTCTTTGTGTTTTGTTTGGTGTTCCTGCGGTTTGCCGTAAAACAACTGCCATAATTTGAACGGGAGCAATAATAAATGTTTTGACGACAAAACCGTTTTGATGAGCAGGTATAGAAAAACGACTGCTACGAAATCTGTCCAAATAATATGATTGATACGTTCTACAGCAACTGCTAGCCACCCACCACCCATCGCTGCCATGTTCGCATTTCCACCGGTACCGGTCTTCGGCACATCTCCGGTTAGGTAAAGTTGCTTCCAGATTATATTCCATATCCATTGAGCAAACATACTCGCAATCGGTAAAAGCATGGGAACATTACGGCAGACAATTTCTTCTATTGTATAATCGTTGCCCAACCCTGCCCCGTTCATAACGCCATCGAGGTAGTGAACACCGTCATGCAAAAAGACTAAAATGAACAAAAAATAATTTAGCGGTTCATCCAGTGTCTCTGGAGAAATGTAGAGGTCGCAGCGGTTTTTCATAGATATATACTTCCTCCTTTTTTATTCAATGTAAAGTGTTCTGATGTCCGCAAATTTAGCACAACCGCTAAAATCTGCAAGCGGGGAACGGACTCCTTTTGTCCGGCGTTTACTGCGGTTTGAAGTCCGCACCGGTATTCTTCGACATTCCGCTCATCTCCTTGCGGCTGTTCGCCGGAATGATTTTGGGAAAAGGAATCCGGGTGCCGTGCAATTTGCCGAACTGCTGCGTCAAATCCCGAAAATTAAAACGAAGAAAATCCCAAAGCGGTTCCGGCGGATTCTGTTTCAGCCAGTATTGCACCAGACGGCTGACAATCCGGTCGTACTCTTTTTGCGAAGAACCGTGTGCAAAACACCGCCCCGGAAACCGCCGTAAATCGCCGTTAAACTGCGGACTGATATGATAAAGTTCATGCACAATGGTTTCCAGTTTTTGAAGCAGCGGCAACTCAATAAAACGCGGAACATAAAAATATAAAATGTACAAAAACTCGGTTCCGTCCGAACGTAAACATTTTTGTACAGTATACACCAGCCCTTTGCGGTTCAGTTGAAACGCATCGCCGTTTTCAAAACGCAGCGGCACAGTCGTCGCAAAAATACCGAACGGCGCACTGTTTTTCGTCTGCGAAAAACTGAACGCAACACGGGCAATATCAATATGCCGGAGTTCGGGAACACGGAAACTCATATCCCCGCAGACCGATGCCACCGCAGCGGTATAATCAAAAAAATGCGTCTTGTTCATCGGCTTATCGCAACAATTAAAGCGGTTATGTCCCCCGTTTATTGCCGTACCAGATCAACTGCATACGCGGACAGTAGCGGAATCCCCGCTCTTCGCAGAACCGTTCAATCCAAGCGGCTTTTTGATACATTGCCGCCGTATCAACGGCTTGCGGCATCAGAAGAATCCGGTCAGGCGCAATGCCATGAAACTGCGAAAGATAAGATTCAATTTCATGCAAATCCTCTTTCGTATCCACCACAAATTTCAGTTGGCAGTTATACCGGAGCAGTAATTGCTGAATGATCTCCGGTTTAGACCGCGCCGCTTCATGGTCGCGGATCAGTTGTTCGCCATAAAGAGGAACCGAGTTTTTTAATTTCGGACTAATGGACATCAAATCGCAGACAACCGGATGAAAGGCAATGCCGGACGTTTCCACCGTAATCTGATAATCGTATTCCTTCAGCAGACGGGTCAGTTCCACAATTTCCGGTGTCATCATCGGTTCGCCGCCGGTCAGCACGACATCGTGAAGATCAAGCAGCAGGATTCGTCCGACAATTTCTTCCGCCGAAAGATCAGCACCGGCATCCGTATTTTGCTCATCTCTGGCGTAAACCGTATCGCAGTACCGGCAGCGCAGCGGACAACCCAGCACTCGGACAAAGACGCTGTAATGTCCTGTCCAAATGCCTTCGCCTTGTTTTGACTGATAAATTTCCAATATCCGCATTGTCCGTCATTCCCGCCGTCAGTGATCTGTAGTCCGCACCGTCCGGCGTATCCGTTTTCGTATCAGTTTCGTTCTTTGAACGCCCGCAGCAGCATCGGAACGACTTGTTTCGCATCGCCGACAATGCCGTAGTGAGCAATCGAAAAAATCGGTGCTTCCCGATCCGTATTCACCGCAATAATTTTTGCCGAATCTTCCATACCGCTCCGGTGCTGAATGGCACCGCTGATTCCGCAGGCAATATACAGTGCCGGACGGACAGTTGTTCCGGTCTGTCCGATTTGGTGTTCATGCCCGATGAATCCGCTGTCTATGGCTGCCCGGCTTGCCCCGACAACTCCGCCGAGCGCACCGGCAAGATCAAACAGCAATTCAAAATTGTCCCTGCTGCCCATTCCGGCACCGCCCGCCACAACCACCTTTGCACCTTTCAGGTTCAGTTTCCGTTTTTCAACTTCCCGCTTGATCACTTCAACGGCAAACAACGCCTGATCGGTCAGCGGTACGGTTTCTTTAATGACATTTCCTTTCCGGCTTTTCTGCGGTGTGCCGAGCGGCATCACCCCTTCCCGTACCGTTGCCATTTGAGGCCACTGATCATAATTGACAATCGTCGCCACGATATTTCCGCCGAAAGCGGGGCGAACCTGCAAGAGCAGATTCGGATGAACCGTGCCGGATTTTTCCGTGACATCGGCAATGTCCAGATCGGTGCAATCCGCCGTGAGTCCGCTTCGGGTTGCCGAAGCCGCGCGGGGAGCGAGGTCGCGTCCGAGAGGAGTGGCTCCGAACAGAACAATCTGCGGACGGTATTTTTTGATCAGTTCAACGAGAACATGAGCATAAGGTTCCGTCCGGTAATCGGCAAGCGCGGTGTCTTCAACAAGATAAACGCTGTCCGCTCCGTGGGCGATGAGCGTATCGGCAGCGGCAGAAATCTCCGTACCTTTCGGCAGGACAGCACCGGCAGGCACACCAAGTTTATCCGCTAATTTCCGGGCTTTGCCGAGTAATTCAAGCGACACATCTTGCAGCGTTCCGTCCTGAACTTCTGCATAAACCCAGACATCCCCTTTTGTGTTTTTTTCAATCATCTTTTAATTGTTCCTCAGCGAAAACCGCTTGTTTCGTTTGCCTGTTGACTCCCGCAACGGTGATTCCTGCGGTGACTTCTGCAACGGACTCTTTGCCGACAATATACCGTCAATCGTTTCTTTTTTCAATCGGGCGCAATTTTTTATGTCCGAATTTGAATTTGATGTACGGAATTTTATGTGCGGGGAGGGCGGGATTAGGGGGTGGATTGTTTTTGGTACGTCTTTCGGTTAGAATGGAAGCCGTTGCCTGCGAGCATGAAAAGTCAAACAGAGAGCAAAATTATGTCCGTACCCGAAAATTCCCCCGCGCCGCCGTCTGATACTGCCAATACTTCCAAAACCCGTTCCAATACCGAATTGACCGCTTATGTATTTTCGTGGCGTTGGCTGCTCGGCGGTTTCTTCGCTTTCGTGATCCTCGCCGGTCTCGTCGGTTTACGCTATGTTTCCGCCAATGCCGGTTTTGTAGACAACATGTCCGTCATCGTTGACGGACTGATCGAAAAAGCCGATGCGGACTGGAAGGCAGCGGAAAATATAAAAGACCCGAAGGAACACAATGATCTGCGGGAGCAGTCGCTCAAAACAAGAGGCGAAGCCGCCAATTTATTGCAGCAGTATCTGGTGCAGCAGGATCGGCTTACAAACCCGGACAAACCCAATGTTGTGAAGGTTTTGGAAAAATTATACGGCATCCTCGAAGGGCTTTACCGCGACTCCGGCGAATGTCAGACCGCCGCAGGAATTGAACGCGGCAAACAGTTGCTTGCGACGGCGGCATCGCTCCGGGACCGGGTCGGTGCGGAAGAGTCGATGAAGTACCGCATCCGGCGGCTGCAACTGGAATGGGATCGGCGGGTTGTTCCCGGTTTGCTGGGAAACCGGCAGAGTATTATTACCGCCAGTGTAGAACTGCTCGCTTTCAAACAAGGCATCAGTCCGGGAAGTGAGAAGTCGGACATTGTGGAACGTCTCAAAAAAGACAAGGATAGTTATACCGCTGTGCGTTATGCGGCGATTACCTTGTTCGGAACACTGGCGATTGAAAAATATCCGCCGGAACGGATTGCACTGCCGGCAGCGTGGTTTCCGCAGTATCCGCAAAAAATGGACGCTTTATTTGAAAATCTGCATCAGGCACACCCGGAAGATGTTGAAATTGCGGACGCTTATGCCCGGTTTCTTGTCGGCATTGACTTTCCCAATCTGCCGTACAAGGACAGTGCGGGGATCGAGACCGTGCAGCGGACAAAAGCCGACGGCACCGAAGAAACCCCGGCAGAAAGCCGGAACAGACGGGTTTCGTATGCACGAACAATCATTGATAAAATGGTTGCGGACGAAGCCAATAAAAGCAACGAAGAGGCGTTTTTCGTCCGTTATGAATTTAACCGGCTCGTGGAAGCCGCCGATATTCGTTTGGCTCAAGCCGCCGGACAAAGAGCGGAAATAAAAAGACCGAACCGTCTCGATCCCGACATAGAGAAGATTCTGAAATTGGACCCGAACAATCTCCGCGCCCTTCTCGCCGCAGGAGATGAATCGCTGCGGTGTGTGGAATATTATGCCAAAGCCAACCAAGACATTATTGCCAAGAAAGAGAAAACCGAAAAAGACAAAGAAATGGCCGGGCAAAATACCAAACAGATGGAACTTTGGGACAAGCAGGCGGGGGATTTTTATCAGCAAGCCCTTAAGCATCACCCGAAGCACGGCATTACGTATCAGAAACTCGGCGATTATTATGCGTCGCGCCGCCAATCCGAGGATGCCGCCAAAGTATGGGAAACGGGGCTGAAAGAAACCAATATCGGAGACGGCAATATCCTGCTGTATGCACGGCTTGCCCTGCAATTACTGACTCTGAAAAAACTGGACGATGCCAAAAAACATATCGATCAACTTGTTTATGCCATTTCCGATTTGCAGAAAATACAGCGGGGAGAATATGAAGCGTCTCCGATTTCCGCCGCTATGAAAATTCAGGATTTGCTGCGCGCCCTTTATGCTTCTGCCGAAATCAATGCGGTGGCGGAGAAAATTGACGAAGCACAAAAAGCCAACCGCCTTGCCGAGAGCAAATCGCTTCAGGAGGGCTTTCTGAAACGAAGACAGGATACGCTGAATTTATACAGAAGAGCCGGTCTTCCGCGTGTGGCGGACAATCCCGGCGACGGTATGAAACAGTTCACGGCAGGGTTAGTGCGGGACGGTCTTGACGATCAGTTTGTCGCAACACTCCTGAAACATGCCCTTTTCCGTGCGGGCGGTCTTGCAATAACCCTGAATGAATGGGGAACGGCTGCCGGTTATTATGCCGCTATTGCGTCACTGGCATACACGCCGGAAAACGAAAGAGCGGCTGCATGTCTCCTTGCCGCCGATGCATACCGGAAAGAGAAAAATTTTGATCAGGCAACAAACATTCTGGCTTGGGCAAGAAGGGCTTATCCGAACAATCCGGGTATTCAACTGGCATACATTGAAAGTTTGTTCAGTTCGGAATTGGGAAAAATCACGTCGGACTCTGCCGTTCTGAATACCATTCAGGCAGAGTTAAATAATTTTAAGGAAAAATACCGGAAAATCGTGCCGGATCCATGGCGTGTGGACATCCGGGAAATTCACCTGAAACTTCTTCGTGCCAATGCCCAAAACAAAGGGGAAGAGTATTTGCAGGCGAGGAATGCGGTTTTGAGGGAATTCAAAAGTTTGGAGTCCGCTCAATTTCCTGCCGCTGCTGACGGAAAAATACGGAATTACATTGATGAACCGGCATTTGTGATGGAATTGGTCGGAATTTACAGCAGTTTGGCGGCGCGGACGGAATTTGAATCGCTGGCACCGAAACTCCGCGAATTTCCCGACGGCGCAGCCGCTTACTATCAAGTGATGTACAGCGATTGTATGCGGAGACAAGACAGGGAAGGGGCGATCTCTTTCATCCGCGAGGCCGTTGCGGACAAACAGTTAAAGGCAAGTCAGCAGGAACAATTTGCGGCTCTTTTGCAGAACCTTGAAAACAGAGAGGATAATCCGGCTGTTGTACAGGAGAAAATCTACAATGCGCTGAAGACCCGATTTGACGACAGCCCCGATTCGCTCAACCCGGACGGATTTCTTATGTTAGCCAATATGAACGTTGACCGCGAAAATTTTCTGGAATCGGTCGAAATCCGTGATCGGTTAAAAGAGATTGACCCGGAAGGGGCGCGGTGGCGGTACATCACTGTACGCATTATGCTGGCGTTGAATATCAATAACAGCGATCCGGCACTTGATAATCCGAATCACAAAGCCGTACTTGCGAAAAATCCGGGTTTCAACCGGGAATTCGGCGATGCGCCGAATTTCAAGAAAATGCGGGAGTTGCAGCAAGTGATTCAGGAGAAATGGGCGGATCAGGACCGAACCTATCTGCTCAAGGCAAGTATTGAAGAACGCAGTGTCGTTGCCGAGAAAATTGATCTGACCAACAAAGAAGATCAGAGCAGCCGGATGTACAGAGATTTGCTGATCGAAACTTACGACACCGCTATCCGCAAGGGCTGCAAGCAGACGGCTGTTTGGGCGAGATTAGCCGACCTTTATAAAATCAAGGGAGATCAGATCGGTTATGAGAAATTGATGTCGCAAGCCACTTCGGACGGCATCGGTTTGGAAGTTCCTGCCGGTCAGTTTCCGCCGCCTTACGGACGTATGGTGCTGGATGTTGTTGCGGCACTGGACAAGAAAGACGGCGGTGCAGCCGATGAAATTGCCCGGCAGTGCGTTCTCTTGGCGAAACAAAATCTGAAAGACGATCCGGCACTTTTCCGCGGACTGCATTTTGTCCTTGGGAAAACTTTTTTTGACCGCGATATGTTTCAGAGTGCGGAACGGCATCTCAAAGTCATTGCCGAAAACGGCGGTGCCGATATTTATCCGTTTGCACTTTGTCTGGCAAAATCCGGCCGAGTGGACGAAGGATTCTCGGTTTTGCTGAACGAAATCGAGGCAAATCCGTATGCGGCGGTTGATTTAGTCCAGCGTTTGCTGCTGCTGCAAGCCGTCTTAAATGCAGACGGGAAAAAACCGTCCGAAGCCGTTTATACCCGAATGGATCGGCTGATGACACGCATTGAAAACGGAGAGAATCTGGCGTTGCGGGGCAAAATCAATGACAGTTTCATTCCGGTTGGTTCTGAATGGGTGCCGACGCGGAAAGTCAAATCACTGATCCTGCGGCTGCCGAATAATCAGGGTACTTTTACACCGGCAGATATTCAGTTTAAGACCGCCGGCGGTTTGGCTTCCGGCGCGGGTGACCGCAAAGAAACGGAGCCGCCGAAGATGCCCGCAAAACCGGAACCGCCCGCCCCTTCAAACAGCGGCAGCAAGTAGTATAATAATCATCGGTTGCTGCTGACGCATTGTCCGCAGTATCCCGATTTTTCCTGAAAAAAGAAAGGAGTTCACAATGTTTCCATTAAGAATATCCGTAAGTGCGGCGGTTCTGTTTTGTTCCGCTGTGTATGGTGTTTTGCCTGTTTTCGGTCAAACAAACGATCCGGCGGTTACGCCGATTCCGGGCGGTTTTTTTGTGCAGTGGGATGAGAAAAAACCGGCCGATGTCGCCGTCATTCAACTGGACAAAAAATTCAGCGGAACGTATGAATTGACATTTGATGTTCCGAAAGAGTTTGTCAATGCGCCGTCAGCGGCAATAGCCGACGAGCGTTTGCGGATCACCGTGCTGGCCGATTACTGGCTTTCCCGCGGCAAACCGGAGCGGGCTGTTCCCCTTTACGAAAAAGGGTTGCAGAAAGACCCCGATTCTTTCCTGTTCCTGAATAATCTGGCCATGCTGTATTCGCAATCGCTCGGTCAGCATGAAAAAGGGCTGGAACTGGTTAACAGGGCTTTGGAAAAAAACAAGGATGACACCCGGCTGCTGGATACCAAAGGGCTGATCCTTGTGAACAGCAACAACCTGAAAAATGCGCAGCCGGTTTTGCAGCGGGCGGTTGAGTTGTCCTGTCAGAATCCGATGTTCTGTATGCATTTGGCTTATGCCTATGTCCGGGACAGTCAGGATTCGGCGGCAAGAAGGTATTTCGATCCGGTCCGAGAACGGCTGGAACAAATGAAACCGACTATGGGAAAAGAAAATCAGGCGATGTACCAATCGGTTCTCAGTGCTTTGCCGCCGCTGATACAATAGTGCGGCGACGGGAACGGGAAAGGTTCAACGTTTCTTTCCCGTTCCGTTTTCGGTTGCTGCGGCTGCGGCAATGGGTGTTTCGTGTTTGTTTTTATCCTTTCATTTCGTTTATGAGCAAAAAGATATTACCGGTTTTCATCGGAATTTGTGTTATTGCCGCGGTGACGGCAGGTGTTGCGCTCGGTACCGGTCTTTACCTGACCGGTCGCTGGGGTGCGTTTTCAGGGCAAATCGAAGCCGCCGATGCCCTCAAAAAGATACCGATGGTGATCGGAAACTGGAGAGCAGAGCGTGAGGAAACGCTTGATGATGCGTCCATTACGATGCTGAAAATTCAGGATTCGTACATTTACCGGCTGTACAGAAATGAACTGACCGGTGCGACGGTGCATCTGACGCTCATTGTCGGTCAGTCCGGGCGTATTTCCGTTCATACACCCGAAGTGTGTTTCGGCGGGAAAAATTATGAAAAACAGGATAATCCGGCTTCGGTTCTGATTCCGGCAGCGGTTAACACGGTTAACAATGATCCTTCTTCCGAAAAAAAAGAGTTATCCGATACTTTTTGGAAACTGGATTTCGTCAGTAATTCACTGGACGTGGATAATAAACGCATATCCTTCTACTATGCGGTCGGTACCGGCGGGGAATGGATCGCAACAAGAAGTCCGCGAAAGGACTTTCGGATGTACCGTTATCTTTACAAGATTCAGGTGCAAGCTCACTCCGGCGAAAGCGGGAGCGAGGACAATGTCCGGGCGTTTCTGACCGACTGCCTGCCGGTCATTCATGCGAATTTGCTCCCGTGCCGATGATGAATTCATTTACCGTCTGACAGCAGGTATGGATGACAGTCCGCTGCGGAAACTGGAAAAGCCGGAAGTCGGTGATTGAAAATGCTGCATGTGCCGCCCTGTTTGATGGGCGGAATGCCAAAAACGGGTGATGTACTGAAAAAGAAACCTTTCATGCAGAATGTCAATGCTGACCATTTCGAATCCGGCGGGCAATGAATTAGAAAGTGTGCTGCGGTTTTGTTTCCGGCATGTTCCTGATTCCGAGTTGTCTCTGCGTACCGAACATATTCTGAAACTTTTTGCTGCCGGACAAATTGATTTGAACGGTATTTTTCAGGCAAAATATGGCGATACGCCGCACAACAGTACGCTGGTCGGCGGAATGTATGCCCAAAACCGGCAGGACGGTTCCGTAATGCTTTTTGTGCCGGCGATCAAAGACGGATTCCCGCCGGATATGTTTTCTGAACCGCTGGAAAACTATTGCCGTTTGCAAAATGCTTTTGCGGCGGTTGCCCTTGCCGACCGAAATCAGCCGTTTGATGAAAAGGCGTTTTGCCGTACCGGTCAATTCCGGTTTCTTTCCGATTTGATTCATCTGGCGGTTCAAATTACACCGGAACGCTGTGAACCGGCTGATCCGTTGCAATTTATTCCGCTTTCGTCATTTTCCGAATCTGTTTCGGAACGTCTTGTCCCTTTGGTCAAGGCAACTTATGAAGATTCGCGTGATTTCCCTGCTTTGATGCAAATGGCATCGGTTGCGCATGTTTTGCAGGGGTATAAAACCGGTGTTTTATATCGTCCTGATTTATGGTTTTTTATCCGATATGCCGGTGCGGATGCCGGAGTGCTGCTCTTGACGGATACGGCACCGGATCAAATGGAGTTGACCTATATGGGGCTGATTCAATCTGTCCGCCGGAAAGGGCTGTCCCGAAAAATCGTTCAATTTGCCAAACAGACCGCGGGCATGATGCAGCGGTCATTGCTTCTGACTTCGGCGGATGAAAAAAATGTACCGGCTATTCAAAGTTATCTTTCGCAGGGATTTCAGGCATGGGATCGGAAAAGGATTTTCGCCCGCTTTTTTTAGGTTCTTGCCGGACGGGCGTATCTTCACTGATAATGGACAACTGAAAATTGATAAATTATCTTGAAAGTCATTTCCTAATTTCCGTTTTTCGTGTACGGTTTTACGCCTATTTTCCGTAGCCGTCGGGATGCGATGTGTGCCATTTCCATGCCGAAACGATCACTTCTTCGGGGTCAGTGTGTTTGGGTTTCCATCCGAGTTCCCGCTGCACCTTGCCCGAATCTGCAAATAACCGCGCCGGATCACCTTCCCGCCGCAAACCATAATCCGCCGGAATGACCCTGCCGGTCGCCCTTGCCGCCGCATCCAGTATTTCCCGCACCGAATAACCCCGGCCAATACCCAAATTATAAAATTTCGCCTCGCCCGCCCGCAAGGACTCTATCCCCAAAACATGCGCATCGGCAAGATCGTCAACGTGAACATAATCCCGGATACACGTTCCGTCCGGCGTAGGATAATCCGTGCCGAAAACCGTGATCTTGTCCCGCTTTCCCATCGCGGCGAACAGTACGAGAGGAATCAGATGCGTTTCCGGCTGATGATCTTCGCCGATACTTCCGTCTTCGGCAGCACCGGCAACATTGAAATACCGGAAAGCAACGAATCCGAAACCGGAATCGGCTGCCGCAATGTCCCGCAAAATTTGCTCCACGTACCATTTCGAGCGTCCGTAAGGATTGATCGGCTGCTGCGGTGCCGTTTCAAAAATCGGCGTTTCTTCCGGTTCGCCGTATGTCGCCGCCGTTGAACTGAACACGAACCGTTTGATTCCGGCACGCTGCATGGCTTCAAGCAGCGACATGGCTCCGGCAGTGTTGTTCCGATAATAAAGCAGCGGCTTTTTGACGGATTCACCGACACTGATCAGAGCAGCAAAGTGCATCACCGCTTCGGTTTTTTCCTGCCGGAGAATCGTTTCGATACCGTCCGTATCAAGCAAGTCCGTTTGATAAAACGGCACATCGGCAGGAACGGCTGACCGGTGACCGTAACTCAAATTATCAAGGACGGCAATACGGTGTCCTGCCGCTTGCAGTTTCCGCACCGTATGCGATCCGATATATCCCGCTCCGCCCGTTACGAGAATATTCATAAACCATTCCTATTCTTTTGCTCCGCCGCAGCCGGAACAGCCGGAGCAGCAGGCACTCTGTTTCGAGGCGGCGGATTCCGTTTTCGGAGCGGTTTCGGCTTTGGCAGCTTTTTTATACGCATCGCTGCGGTAATCGGTTTGATAAAAGCCGCTGCCGCGAAAAACAACGGCTGAACCGCCGCTGATGAGCCGCCGCAGTTTGTTCTTTTGGCATTTCGGACATTTCTTCAGCGGTTCGTCTTTAATGTATTGGAATTCTTCAAAATCGTGCTGGCACGAATCGCAATGATATTCGTAAGTCGGCATAGTTTATTGTTTGAATGTTAAGCAGTTTCAGGTTTCAGTAAGCAGTTCCGTGTAAAAACACTGCGGCGAATTGTACTCAAAAAACAGCAGGATGTACAGCCCCCATGTTTCGGATATTTCCCGTTATGCGTCCGCACGGCGGAAGACGCGTACTCCCCCGCTTTACATAGACAAAAAAGATGATATAATTCGCCGAAATTAGTTTGTAAAGACCGCCGAATTGACATCGGGAGAGGAATTTCACTGTGAAATCCCTCGTTTGACCAAACCTAACAAGGTATTTTCAATGGCAAAACGTTCCAAACGTTATCGAAACGACGCAAAAAAACTGAAATCGGAAAATCCGCAGCCCCTTGCGGATGCCGTCGGACTGTTGAAGCAGTTCGATTCCCTCAAATTCAACCAAAGCGTGGAAGTGGCTGTCCGGCTCGGCATTGATCCGAAACAAGCCGACCAACTTGTCCGCGGTTCTATTGTTCTCCCGCACGGCATCGGAAAATCGCTGCGTGTTTGTGTGATTGCCAAAGGAGACAAAGCCGAAGAAGCGAAAACCGGCGGTGCGGATACTGTCGGCGATGCCGACCTTGTCGCTAAAATCAAAGAGGGCTGGACGGACTTCGATGTCTGTATTGCCACCCCTGATATGATGGGGCTTGTCGGTCCCCTTGGGAAAATTCTCGGTCCCAGAGGACTTATGCCGTCGCCCAGAGCCGGCACGGTTACGATGGATGTCGTCAAAACGATCAAAGAATACAAAGCCGGTAAAGTCGAATTCCGAAACGATAAGGCGGGAATTGTTCAAGCCATTGTCGGCAAAATCAAATTCGAGAAACAGCAACTTGTCGAAAACATTGATGCGTTCCTGAATTATGTGCAGCAGATTAAACCTGTCGCCGTTAAGGGCGTGTATGTGAAGAGCATCACGATTTCTGCAACGATGTCCCCCGGCATAAAAGTTGTTTGTTAACCGCCGCGTGCGGGAACGGGGAGTGCAGCGGAACTTCCCGCAGAACCGCCGTTTAATCGTTATTGTCCCTAAACACACGACACAAAAAGCAAGATACAAAGAGCGTTTTGATTTACCTGAAGACGTTCACAAAAGGATATGAGTAAATTTGTTAAGCAACTTGTTACGAACGACATTTCCAAGCGTCTCAACGGCGTTCAATACCTGATGCTGGTCGGTTTGACCGGTTTGGGTGCGAACCAGACGAAGAATTTGCGGGCAGCCCTTGCCGGTAAGGGAATTAACCTGATGGTCATCAAGAACAGTTTGGCGAAGCGGGCGACTGAAGGAACCCCTCTTGCACCGGCTTTTCAGAACATGACCGGTTCATATGCCCTTTGCTGGGGTGCGGGGGACATTGTAACCCTTGCCAAAGAATTGGTCAAACTGTCGAAAGACAAGACCATGCAGGGGCTGGAGATTCGGGGAGCCGTTTTGGACGGTGAAGCCCTTAATTCCGCCGCCGCCGTTGATGTAAGCAAGTGGCCCACGCGGGAAGAACAAATTGCGATCCTGCTGGGACAAATCATTGGCGTTGGGGCGAAACTTTCCGGGCAGTTTATTGCTTTCGGCGGAAAGGTTGCCAGCCAAATATCGAAAATCGCCGAAAAGGGGGAGTGATTTCCCGGTTCGGTATTATTTGCTGACCGGTACGTTGCCGGTCGGCGGAGACGAATTTTTACCCTGTAAGAAACTTTGACACGGTCTTTGCGATGCTGAATATGTGTGAGATTCGGCAGCCGGATTCGAGCGGACGGCAGGATTAACCCCAACGCGGCGAAAGCCGCAAAAACACGAAAGGACTATTAAAATGAGTGAAGCGAGAGAATTTTCTTCGGCAATTAAGGAAATGGGTGACAAAATTGTTGCCTTAACGCTGAAAGATGCGAAAGAGTTGAGTGATTACCTGAAAGAGGTACACGGGATTGAACCGGCATCGGGCGGTGCAGTGATGGTGGCGGCACCGGCTGCCGGTGAAGGCGGCGGAGCGGCGGCAGCGGAAGAGAAAACCGAATTCGATGTCTTGCTGGAAAGTTTTGCAGCGGACAAGAAGGTCGGCATCATCAAGGTTGTCAAAAATGCGACCGGCGGCGGTTTGGCAGAATCGAAGGCGTTAGTCGAAAGTGCGCCTCCGGTGAAGATCAAGAGCGGCGTGTCGAAAGAAGAAGCCGAAAAACTCAAGAAAGAACTCGAAGAAGCGGGCGCAAAAGTCAGTGTCAAGTAGGGTTCAATCCGCGATCAAAACAGTATGTTACAACGGACGGGGAATATTTGTTTCCTGTCCGTTGAACGTTTCGCCGCTCATCAATTCAACGGTTTCAAACCCGCCGCTTTTTTTTGCCGGTATGGTGAGAATTGCCGAAATGCCGGAATGTAACCGGCAATACTCGGCGGCTTTTTCCGCACCAAGTATAAAAAATGCCGTTGAGAGCAATTCCGCAAGTGTTGCGGTTGGTGCCAGCACGGTTGCCGACAGCACTCCCTCTGCCGGTTCGCCGGTTCGGGGATCGATCAAATGAGAATACCGCCGGCTGCCATGCCGGAAAAATTGCTTTTGCGAACCGGATGTCGATACGGCAATATCGGAAAGACCCAATTCCCGCAGCCGTTTTCCGGGAAGAAGCGGGTGGGCAATGCCGATTTTCCAATCGGAACCCGCCGTTAAAATACTGCTCAAGCCGCCGCAAAACATAAAACGGTCAACCGCCTGTTCCCGAAGTTTTCCGGCAGCGGTATCAAGAGCAAATCCCTTGCCGACACAGCCGAGGTTGAGTTCCATGCCGGGTTTCGTAAACCGGACGCTCCGTGTTTCGGCATTTAATTCCATAAACCGGTATCCGGTTTGCTGACGTGCTTTTTCCAGTTCGGACGCTTCGGGAAATTTTCCCTGCCGTTTCGCAAATCCCCACACTTTCCAGAGGCAGCCGCTTGTAATATCGACAGCCCCTTCGGTTTCGGCAGCGATTTGCTGACAAAGCGAAAGAAGCGAAAACAGTTCCGCATCCGTTTGCACCGGTCTTTCGTGGGCAGTGAGGTTAATGAATTGAATCCGGCTGTCAAAACGGAAAACGGACAGAACTTTTTCGATGCGTCCGACATCATCAAGGGCATTCAATGCGGCGGCGGTTCCCTGCGGAAATGCCTGACGGGAAAACAAGACCTCGAATTCATCGTTCATTGCTTTGCGCTGCACGGAAAGCAATGCTGTTTCGTTGGCGGACTGCCAGTTTGTCATAAGCGGCTCTTGAAGGCAGATGACTGCCGGAATGTGATTTTGTTTTTGTCAATCATATCATGGGCAGTGATGAAAATCGTGTCTTGTCATGTCTCTGTAAAAGGTGCGGTAACCGGCGAGCCGTCGGCATTGACACTCCGCAGCACTTCTATTTTCTGCCGGGCGGTTTCAAGAATCCGATGACAATTTTTCAAGAGCGTTATTCCTTCTTCGTACTGTGTCAGTGCGGTTTCCAGATCAATTTTGCCTCCGTCAAGTTGTTTGAGGATTTCTTCGAGCCGCACGATTGATTCTTCAAATGTCATGATTTCCCTTACCGGCATACGTTGCCGGAAACTGCCGGCAGCGTTCTTATTTTATCCGAAAGACCGTCCGCTGCCAAGTTTCGCATTTCGTTAATTGCTGTTTCGTTGATTTATTTAATGGAAATGGTCTGCATCGTTTGCGGATGATTTTCGTTGATTTCGATCTCCCGCTCTTCTGTTAATTTTTCCCGCGCCGGCAGCACCGGAACCAATGAATCAGACGGCTCCGCCAGCGAAACCTGCTGAATCGTCTCCCGATTCGTCCCCGATGCCAGCATCGTGTTCGGCGCATTCGGATACGGATCACGCTTGCCCGGTAAATACGCCGTCGCCTGCGCACTGACAACAGACGATCCCTTTTTCGGAATGTACCGGACAATCAGCGAAACCTTTTTCGCCTTGCCGTCAGGACCTTCATAATCCCAAGGAATCCAAAGATTATAGGAATGTCCCAGTTTCGATTTTTTATAAACCTCTTTGCTGTTCAGCATTTTTGTATCAAAAACAAAGCCTTCATTCGGCTTCGTATCAGACGGATCGCGGCCGTCTTCGCTGAAAGCATAAACAACAACCGTGCCGTCCACTTTGACCGGCTTGGACTGATTTTGATCGTAGAAATAGACACGCCCGCCGAATCCGCGAACCGGTTTGCCGTTTTCGTTGCTGACAGCAGGGTCCCAGACAGCAAAAACCGTCGTTGCCGGTCCGGCAGCATTCCAGACTCCGACTCCCGCTGCCGGCATTGCCGAACAGCCGCAAAACACCGCCGCAAACAGTAATAATACGGCAGCATAAACCGCACAAAAACCACACCAATGTTCACGAAAGTTCCGCGAATTAACCGTTTCCATTAAATTTTATCTCCTGTTCCGAAAATGGGTAAATGTTCCTGTTGTTTCAGAACCGGCTTTTGATCGTTGAATATCCGCTGCCGGTTCATTTTCTTTTTTTCTTTTCTCTTCTGCTTCGCTTTTCTTTGTCTTGTCTTTTCTTCTTTGCGTCTCTTCTTTGCATCTTCGTGTTGATTTATTTCTCAACGGCCGGTGCAAGGAGCGGGACCGGTATCTTGTTTTCCGGCGGCAGTTGCGACTCGTTCAATATCATCGGCGGCGCATTACGGTAATTCATCTCGCTCGGCAGCCACTCGTCGCTCCGAAGACGCATATTGGAATTGCCCGTCAATTTCACCACATCGTTAATGCACCAATGCATCCGCGCCGTCTCCTGCTGTTTCAGCAACTCCAAATCTTCACGCTTCCGAATAATTGTCGGCGTAAGAATAATCAGCAATTCCGACCGTTGATTGACCGTTGAATCATATTCAAACGCATGCCTGACAAGCGGTATTTTATTCAATACCGGAACACTGCGGTTGACGGTCTCTTTCTGTTCGGAAATCAAACCGGCAAAAACCACCGTTTGTCCGTCATGCGCATTGATTGTCGTTTGAGCGTTAGTGCTGTTCACCTTCGGCTGTTTGATTAACGTACCGCCGGATTCATAAAGCGGCACGCCGTCGGCTTCCGATCCCATACTTGACCGCTCAATCAGCACTGCCATCGAAACCATTCCGTCCGGCATAATACGGGGCGTAATGTCTAAAATTGTCCCGACCTGCCGCCATTCGGTCTGGCTTTGCGTTGTTCCGTTAGTCGCACTTGTCCCGGAAACAAAGGGAACATCCTGACCGACGTGAATCTGCGCCCGCAAGTTATGCAGCGTGACCAACTGCGGACGGCTTAACACCCGGATTTTATCCTGCGTTTCCAATGCACGGATAAGCATGCTGACCGATTCGCTTGATGC
>JAIRPZ010000175.1 GCA_031256755.1 Planctomycetaceae bacterium | reverse complement strand
TCGTCAAGGTCAATGTGAATTTCCGCAGTGCCTCCGCCGCCCCAGTTGTCCTCCGTTGCCGGAGCCGCCGAAGGCGTATAGCCTCCGCTCTTGCTTTCCGGCACTTGCACCGCCGTACTTTTGACCGGTTCCGCAGCGCGTGTGGGCAATTCAGTGGCTGCGGCAACGGGCGGCTGTTTCACACTCTTGACAGCAGCCGCAACCGGCTTTGACGGCAGAACCGCAGGCGCAGACGTAATCCCTCCTCCCTTCAGGGCAGCACCCTTCACGGGGTCGTGTTTCGTCTCCGTCTTCAGCGGCTCGGCAGCAGGCGAAGACGGACGGTTTTTGGACGGTTCCTGCACCGCACCGCCCTTGCGGATTTTGAACTTACCGACCAATTGCTGCAATTCCGCCGCCTGCGCACTCATTTCGTTAGAAACACTTGCGGTTTCCTCCGCTGCCGCCGTGTTCTGCTGCGTGACCGAATCAATTTGCTGCAAACCCTGCGAAACCTGCGAAATTCCCAATGCCTGTTCACTGCTCGCCTTGGCAATTTCCGCAACCAATCCCGCCACCTTTTGCGAATGCTCCACAATATCGTTCAGCATTTCCGCCGTCTGCGTGGCAATTTCCGCTCCTTCGTTGATTTGTTTGCTGTTGTTTTCAATCATCTGCGTTGTTTCCAACGCCGCTTTCGCACTCCGGCTCGCCAGATTGCGGACTTCTTCCGCAACAACCGCAAATCCTTTTCCGTGCGCTCCGGCACGCGCCGCTTCCACCGCCGCATTCAACGCCAGCAAGTTTGTCTGGAACGAAATGTCGTCAATCACTTTCACCACTTTCTGCACTTCCTGCGAATTTTTCGTGATGAGTCCCATCGCTTCAATCATTTTCCGCATCATTTCCTGACCGCCCGCCGCTGCCGCATTCGCCTCTTGCGAAATCCGGTTCGCCTCATTCGCATTCTGGGCATTGGAGTTGGTCTGCGAGCCGATTTCATGCATCGAAGCCGAAATTTCTTCCATACTCGCCGCCGTTTCCGTTGCCCCTTGCGACAAACTGCTGCTTGCCTGCGAAACCTGCGCCGAGCCGACAGCAACCTGATCAACAGCCGTTGCCGTACTGGAAAGGGCTTCGTTCACCTGATTCAGCATTTTGACCAAATTGAGGTTCATCGCATCTTTTTCTCCCCGGCACTTCACGGTCGTCAGCCAGTTTCCGCCGGCGAGTTCGGCTGCCATCGTTTCAACCGTCTGAAATTCCCGGACAATATCCGCCAAAGCATGAGACAACTGACCAACCTCGTCTTTACGCTGCATATATTGTTTCGGGATTTCAACCTGCAAATCCCCTTCATTCGCCATTTTGCCGAGCATTTTCACGGCATGTCCCAGACCGGTCGTGATGTTTTTCGACAAGACAATCCCCGTCACCGCTCCGGCCGCTACCGCCGCAAGACATATCCCGATGAGCGTCATATAAATCATGTCAATGAGTGCGTCCGTTGCATCCGATTCTTTGTTGGCACCGTCCGTAACCTTTTGCACAACATCTTGGAGCAGTTCTTCGATTTTTTGCGCAACGGCGGCACTGTCATCGCTGCTTTTCTGCATTTCGACATTCAGATCAGTCACTTTGCCGTTGAATTCTTTGTATTTTTTGATGCTGTCAACGGCAATGCTGATGTTCTCCCGGTTTTCTCCTCTTGTGACGTGCGGCTGAATTGCGGCAAAGGTCTCGTCTATCGCGGCAAACTGTTTGTTGATGGCTTCCAGTGTTTGGCTCCGGTCGGCAGCATTGACCGCCATTTCACAATCCCTTGCCAGTACCCGGACCTTTTCGAGTTGATCCACGACTTTAGCGGCAAGAACAACTGTTTGCAGCCGGTCGGCTTTGACATATTTTTCTGTTTCGCCGTCAACCGTTTTTCCGTCTTCAACGGCGTATTGGATGATTCCGGCGATGACCTGCTGCATACTTTTTTCTGCGGCAATGTAGGCATCATTACGGACGAGGCGTGTGTTATGTTTTTTCACGAGCAGAGCGGCGTAGTTCGTATCCAATTGCAGGAAATCGCCGGTCACTTTGGCGACAGCGGCGATGGAGTCCGCATTTTCAGGATTACTCATAATTTCCCGAACCTTTTGACCGGTTTCCGCAACTTTTTTGACATGGTTTTCCACTGCGGAATGCCATTTGGCGGAATCGCCGGTCACGGCGTGCTGATTGACCGCAAGTTGCGACTCGTAGGAATTCGTAATAATATCGCTGACTTCGGCAAGAATATCGATTTGCCGCCGGACATCGCCGGTGGCTTTATAAATATAGGAGAGAGCGTAAAGTACGCCCCCGCCGATAAGGACGAGCAGCAGGACAAGGAGACCGAAGCCGGTAAACAACTTCGTACCGATTTTCATATTGGAAAGCATTTAAGTATTTTTGTGTTGGGGGGGCGTTACTCAAAAGATGATGAAACATTATAACATGCATTTTAGAAAAGAGGAATAAAGCCCCTCAAAAAATCGGCGGGACGGAAAATGGCGGTCACTTATACACGTTCAGGAGATACCGGCGATACATCGCTTTCCGGCGGAGTCCGCGTCAGAAAAGACGATCGGCGGATAGAAATTTGCGGCTGTATTGACGAGTTATCCGCATCGCTGGGGCTTGTCCGTACCGAAGGATTGCCGCCGCACCGGGAAGAAACGATTGTCCGCATTCAGCACGAATTATTCGGATTTTGTGCGGAAATTGCCGCTGCAAAAAAAACGGCGGATGCGGTGTCGCCGGAACATGTTGCCCGGTTGGAAGAAGAAATTGACCGGATGGAAGCCGTTTTACCGCCGTTGAAACAGTTTATCGTTCCGGGAGCGGATCGCTTATCTGCGGCACTGCATTTTTCCCGGACGGTTTGCCGCCGTGCGGAGCGGGCGTTTACGTCTTTGCCCCGCAGCAGACAGGAATATCCGGTTCTTGCAGCGTATCTGAACCGATTGAGCGATTGGCTGTTTGTGCTGGCAAGAACGGCGGAAGCCGGTTTCCCGCAGCATGTTTCCCCCTCTTCCGGTACATTACACTGCCCGCTTATAATCGAAGACCGCCTGTCCGGTGCCGACGTTCTGGTTGATCAGCAGCCGGATTACAATCCGGCGGACAACCACGGAAAGATAGGTGGTTAGGTTGCTGCGCTGTTTGAAATTCCGCAGCAGACGAAACCGGTCGTGTCCCAGTGCCGCAAACACCCGTTCACACAGGGCAGTCCGGTCTTCCGGCTGGAGTTGTATTTCCCGTTTTGCTGTGGTATAATCAATGACATGTAAAACGAGACCGAGGAAACGGTCAACAAAATCTTCCCATGCCCGTGTCCGCTGCTGCAAACAACGAGACAAAACATCGTTATCCAAATGAGGCGTTGTCATAAAATCTCGGAAATTCGTGAAAAAACAGGAATACGGGAGGGTAGTGTTTTTTCCTTTGTCCGTCAAGAAGAAAAAATTATCAAAAAACGGAAATAAAATGAGTGATTCAATACCGATGACCCGCGAGGGATACAACAAGATTCGTGCCGAAATTGAGCGGCTTGAAACCGAAGAGATGCCGGTGATTTTAGACCGCATTGCCAATGCCCGTGCCGAAGGAGATTTGAAAGAAAATGCGGAATACCATGGTGCCAGAGAAAGTCAGGGATTGCTCCAAGCCCGCATAAACGATATGAAAAGCAAACTCGGACGGGCGGTGATTCTTGATCCCGCCGCTATGCCGCAGGACGAAGTCCGGTTCGGGGCGACGATCAAAGTTCAGCGGAAAGGGGGACGCGGCACAGAGACCTACACTTTGGTCGGTGCCGGCGAAGAGGACTATGATTCCGGGAAAATTTTGGCGACCAGTCCTCTTGCGCAGGGATTTCTTGGAAAAAAGAAGGGGGAAACGGTAACGGTGCAGTTGCCGAACCGTACCAACGAATTCAAAATCATTGATGTCGCCTACACCTAGGCGTTTCTGTGCTTGCCGGACGGGTGCCGGCTGTCCGGCTTAAAACGCTGAATCCCCTAACCCGTCTGCCGTTTGTTACGCTGCTGCCAGTCCGCATAGCGTTTCGTCAGGCGGTACGCCGTTGCCAGCACTTCAGCAAGCATCGTCATCTGCCCGTTTTCCAGCGAAACCTGACTGCCAATCTCCACATTCGCAAATAACGCCCGCGCCAGCGTCTTCCGCTCAATCACCGGTATTCCATGTTCCGCCGCAATCTTCCGAATCTGAAACGCCAGATAATCCGCACCTTTGGCAACCACGACCGGCAATTCCATCGTCCGCGGATCAAACTTGACCGCAACGGCATAATGCGTCGGGTTCGTAACCACCACATCGGCATCCGGCGTTCCCTGCACCCGCTGTTTCATCGCCATTTCCCGCTGAATTTGCCGCCGCTTCGCCATAATTTCAGGATTACCGATCATGTTCTTCATCTCTTCCCGCATTTCCTCAGTCGTCATTCTCATATCCTGCATGTGTTTCCACCGCTGATACATCAAATCGATCAGCGCAAGAACCACGAGTGCCGCCGCCACTTTCAGCGAAATGAGCAGCAGCGTCCACGCCAGAAAGGCGGCAATCTGATTTTCTTCATTGCCGGTCAAACCCATAATTTCGTGAAGACTCCCTTCCACGGCATACCATGCGACAACGGCGCAAATCACGATTTTAAGAATGCCCATCACGAGACGCATAACGCTTTGCAGCGAAAAGATCCGCCCGAATCCCTTGACCGGATCGAGCCGGGTAATGTCAAACGCAAGTTTATCCGGCAGCCACAGAAAACCGATTTGCCCGATGTTGGCTGCAATGGCAATGACCGCCAGCAGAATAAAAAAAAGAGAGAGCGGTTTCATAAACCGGATGACGGTTTCATGAAACAGAGATTGAACGTTCTGCCGCAAGTTGTCCGGTTCTTCCCCTTCGTCAGGAACGGCTGCGGGAAGCAGCAGGGACGGATCAAGCAGTATTTCCCGCGAGTATTCGGCAATATCGGCGGCGATTTGCTTGCCGAGTGTCATAAGCAGGACAACGGCAATAAGAAGAACGACTGCTGCCGCCAGGTCCTGACTTTTGGCAACTTGTCCTTGTTCCCTTGCCTGTTCCAACCGTCTTGGGGTTGGTTCATGTGTTTTTTCGCCTCCTTCTTCCGGCATAACGGCAGTGTAGCGTTTTTTGCAAAAACAGGAAAGAACAAATACCCTGCCAGCGGAACAGCCGCACGGACGGGCAGGAAATCATTGAAAATTGATAACGGAAAATGGAGAATTGAACATTAATAGAGACGGCAGGCATCAGACGGCTGTTCTTTTATTGTTTTCTTTTAACAGGATTGACAGGATAAGCAGGATTTTCAGGAAAGTGACGGGCGGGAGACCAGTCCGTTGCGGAGTTTTCTGAATTGCGAATTTTTACCCGACATTTTTGCTATTCTTTCGTATTAAGAGCAGAGACTTATTTCCCGTTCCCAAAATATAAAGGAGTCCGCAATGTCCTCTTCCGAAACATCCGCCGCCGCCCGACTTCTGCAATGCCTCCGCCGCGTTCCCGACCCGCGGTCAAAACACGGGGTCTCCCACCCGTTTCACACCGTCATCACCATTGTCATCTTCGGTTTGCTGACGGGCATTTCTGCCATCGCTGAAATCCTCAAAAGAATCCCTATCAAAGATCTGCAAAGTGAGTTATCAATATCATCGAAATTATATTTTTCAGGTGAAGACAAACAACAAGAAAACGCCGGAACAGTTCCCGTTAATTTTTTCCGCGTGAAACAGCGGGAACCGGACGACAAACACGTTTTTCGGAGTGCGGCATTGGGGGAGGTTTGGACGTTTCTGACGGGAATGGCGGGAGCAGTAGTGCGTCTGACGAAGAAGGAAGAGCGGACTTTGCGGGAAGTGAGAGAACGATTGAGAGCAAAACCGCAAAACGCTCGCCAAATGTAAAACTCCGCAACGGACTGGGTTTTTCGGCGTTGTGTCCGCCTCGCCGGTTAACTCCAACCTGATATTCCGGTCGCCTTTCGCCGAAACGGTAATCCGCAAGTTCGTCGTTTCCCGTTCCGCATATTTCACCGGCAAATGCTGCACGATAAGCGGTTCGGCAGCAGAATCTTCGTCACGTTTGCCGCCGCCGATTTCTTCTGTCTTCGATAGAGTAATCACATAGCCGCCCGCCATGATACCGTCTGCCGGATGGAGCGTCATCATTTTGAACCTGCCGTTTGCATCCGTAACAGCGACAGCCGAGCGGGTTTCGCCCAGCGGAATAAACGAAACAGTCGCACCGCTGACAGGGCTGCCGTTATGCAGCACGACGCCTTCCGCCGGAACAAGACCGCTCAACCGTGTTGACGGCGAACAGCCGATAAAAAACAGTACGAAAAAAATAGAAAAGTATCTCATGGTTTGTCTCCTTATGTTGGTTATTGTTTGCGTATGTTGTAAAAAACGATGTTTGTCTCCGTTCTGCCGCTCTCTTGCGGCGGTCTGCCGTCTGCAAACCGCCGTCTCTCTCATTATCAATTTTCAATTTAACTTTACGGAATCTTCGTTTCGCCGTCAGCGATGGTGCCGATGGCTCCGAATACGCCGAATGGACTTGCCCCTTTGTAATTGCCCGTGTAGCGGAACCATTGCGTTAAATCGCCGGTATCAATCGTTTCGTTGATGAAGGATACGGAACCGTCTCCCCAAGCCGCATTCACTCCGCCCGTGTGATAACTCGTCGGCGGCAACATTGATGCGGAGTCGCCGCTGCCGTATTGTGAAAGAGTCGTAAAATTGAGCAAACCGCTCGGACCGTTCGGCGGAAGGATGGTATGAAAGGCACTGACCGGCGGCATTCCGTTTGCAAAACAGCCGCCGCCGAAACGGTAGGCAGTGCAGTTAGTATATTGTCCGTTGGCACCTTTCGTGGCGAACAGCACACTGGGCTTGTTATTCCAGCAGCTGCGATAACAGATACTGCCCCGGATATTGTTGTCAACGAGATAATCATAATCCCAGCGTCTCGGTCCCGCAACCCGCTCGCTGAAAAACAGCGTGTTGCTTAATCCGTCTATGACAGACGCGAATGAATATTCGGCAGGAACGCCGTAGGTTGTATCGCTTGTACTTGCGGCTTTTGTTCCGAAGGGGCCTGTCAGGTTGCCCGGATTCGCCGCCCCTTTGGTGACCCAGTCTGCTTCCGAATAGACGTAATTGGTCAGCGTAAGGTTACGGAAATAAGGCGGGTTTCTGCCGTCAGACGGACAAATAAATGCGGCGAGAGGTTCTTTCCACCAAGCGTTGTTCCAATATCCGCTCTGAAAAAGCAGATTGTTTGCGTCAAACGTTGTGAGACCGGCGTTTTGCTGCACGGCTTGGTCGTATCGTGTGCTGTGTTCGAGAAAGGGGAGCATCAGCACAAACGGCGACCAGTTGCGCTGCGAACCGGCACAGCGACCGGGGATTTGGTCTTGTGCGCTGTGATAATTATGGGCAGCCAGTGCCAACTGCTTAACGTTGTTGCTGCATTGCATTCTCCGCGCCGCTTCGCGTGCGACCTGAATGGCGGGCAAGAGTAAGGCGATGAGCATGCCGATAATGGCGATCACAACGAGGAGTTCGATAAGAGTGAATGCCGCAAAATAGACGGCAGATTGCGGATGGCAGACGGCAGCAGAAGGATTGCCGTCTACGGTCTGATGTCCGGCGAGATTGTCCCCCCCCCCGTTCTTTTGCCTATTTTACTACGCATGGGAGCGTTTGTAAGGGTTTTGCCGGTCA
>JAIRPZ010000136.1 GCA_031256755.1 Planctomycetaceae bacterium | reverse complement strand
AAAACGGTTAGACTTTCAACGAAAATGAGGGCTAATTTTCCTTTGTTCATTGCGATTATGAAAATTGTATCTGTGTTCATCATGTACATTAAGCCGATCATGTTTTTGAACCGGCACTTCAAACGTCCATCTATATTAAATAAAAATTCGGAAAAAGCAACAGGCAAGACGGCATTACCGGCGCGAGCCGATGCGGATTTCTATCGCCCCTTCTTCAAAGGTACTCTGCACTTCATAGCCCTGCCGCCGGAGTTGTTCTAACTTTTCCGGTTTATACGTCATTTTACCGGAACTGTAAATCAGCGTCTTCGGCTTTGCCCAGTCCAGCAAGCGGTCTGCCTGCGAAGATTTCCCGCCGTGATGAGGCATCAGGACAATATCCGTCTGCTCCTGTTTTCGTAACAAAAACGGAGACGGCTCACTGCCGTCCAAATCACCGGTCAGAAGTACGCCTGTTCCGTTGTGTTCCCACCGCAAGACCAAACTTGCCGCATTCGCGTTGTTCCGGTCCGCAAAGTTATCTTTTGGCGGATGAATAATTTTTGCAGAAGAAAATCCCAGCGAAGAGAAATCATCACCGTCCGACACGATTTTCAGCGGCACATTTTTTGATGCCAATTTTGTTTTCAAATGTTCCCACGCTTGTTGTTCCGGCATTTTTTTCACGCTGTCAAAATAGGGCGAAATGAACACCGCTCCGATGGTGAACCGATCCGCCAGCAGCGCAACACCGTTAAAATGATCGTTATCGGGATGCGAAATCAGTACGGCATCAATGCGGGTTTTTCCATGCCGCCACAGGGCGTTGCTCAACACATCGGCCGCGTGCCGCGGCGAAGCGAGGCAGCCCGCATCGCAAATGATCGTTTTGCTTTCCGGCGTGAGAATCAAAACGCAGTTGCCATGTCCGACCGAAAAAACCGAAAGCGTTAACCGGTCATCTTTCCGGCGGTCATATTCTCTGTAATAGCCCGATGCGATGCCGAGAGTGATCCAAACAATCAGACCGGCCGTTAACAGCCGCTTCGGGCGTTTCACCGGCATAAAAGTAAAAAAAGCGAAAACGCTGTAAAAGCCGATGTTCCACCAATCCGGCAGCCCCGGAACCCAGTAATGTCCGCCGATCGATTGAAACCAAGCGATCATACCGAGCAATAATCGAAACGATAAATCAGCGGCATAACCGAAGAGAGAACCCAGAAGCGGAATGCCTCCGGTCATTGCTGTCATAAAACCGCAGAACATTGCCATCGTCAGCGGAATCCAAAGCAGCGGATTCACAAGCAAAGCCACCGGTGTAAAAAGATGAATGTTTGCCAACAGCAGCGGCATACCGATCAGCCAAATGATCAAACTGATCATAAATAATTGAATAATGTTACGAAAAATTCGTGCGGCGTATGACCGGTAAAAAGAATATGCCGGTTCTGTCTGTTCCGCATCGGCGGATGTTTCGGGATTGTTTTGTGCCGGAAATAACAGCGTGAAAGACAATGGCAGTGAACAAAACCGCGGAAGCCAAAGAAAACTGCCGACCGCAAGAAACGAAAGTTGCGCCCCGAATTGAAAAAGTTCCGGCGGATGAATCAGAAGTACGATCAGGGCTGAACCGCATAACAGATTTTGAGCAGACGTTTTCCGGTTCAAAAAACCGGCAAGAGCGCAGGAACAAATCAGTGCCGATGCCCGGATCGCCGGTGTACGGACATCGGTCAGCATTAAATAAAACAGAACAAATCCGATCATCGTCAGCGATATTGTTCGTCTGGAAAACCGCATTTGCCGCAGCAAAAAAGCAGCAATACCGGCAATCAGAGCAACGTGCAGACCGGAAATAGCAAGAAGATGCATGGTGCCGGTTTCGATCATGCTTTGCCGGATTTCGTCATCAACCGATTCTCTTACGCCAAAAATCATTGCTTCCGCAACCGCTTCGGTCTGCGGCGAAAGATGCTGTTCGAGGTTCTTTACACCGATCCGCCGCAAGGATTCTATCCAGCGTCCCGCCGTAAAATAATTTTTGTACAAAATTGTTAAAGCGGTTTCATCGGGGCTTTTCAATACCGCAAGAATTCGATGACTGCGGAGATAACCGGCATAATCATAATCGCCCGGATTGCCCGGTTTCTGCGGCTGCATCAATTCGCCGAAAATCTCGATATGATCGCCGATCCGCAGATTCCGGCAATCGGTATAAATCATGACGAAACAGTTGCCGCTGATGGGAATCCATTTCGTACCGTCGCGGAGTTGCCGGACATGAAGTGTAAAAGCAGTCCGCTCGCTGATGTCAAAAATTCTGCCCGGATCAGGCGGCGGTTTCGGATAGTATCGGGGCATTTCGGCAACCGTGCCGCGAAGTCCGGCTGGTTGTCCAAGCCGATCCGCATAACAGCCGATGTCATCGGCGGCAAACCGGTACCAATTATCGTGATGCCGAAAACCAAAAAATGCAAAGCACGCGGTATAAAGACATATCAACGGGAAAATCCGTAATGCCGGAATATCCTGCGGGCGGTTTGCGGAAACGAACCATAAACCAAGCGCAGTACAGCAAAGAACCAACCAGACAGACGTGTGCGGTGCAAAAAAACGATCGGTCAAAATACCGGCAGCGGCAGTGATCAAAACCGGCGGCAGCGGCTGATAAACGTACATGTTCTGTTAAAACGTGAACTCAATGTTCTCAAGCCGGTTGGCAAGTTGATACATTAAATTGTCTTCCGCCGATTCCTCTTTGGCGACATAGGTCACCGAGAACCGCAGATAAGCACCGGCATTGTCCCAAGGCACCGTACAAATCGAATGTTCCCGAATCAAAAACTGGCTGACCGCTTCCGCATCGGCAAACTTTGTTCCGTCCGCCAGACCTTTCGGCGATTTAACGTACAAAAAATAGGTTCCGCCCGGCACTTCACATTCGAAACCGAACTGCCGGAGCGTTGACACAAGTTTTTCCAAACGGCGGTAATATTTTTTGCGGGCATCAACCGGAATATCGGGATCGTCCAAGGCAACCGCCGCCGATTTTTGAATGGCTAAAAATTGTCCGCTGTCGCAGTTGTCCTTCACATCGGCAAACGCCCGCACAATCCGCTCGTTGCCGCAAACCCAGCCGATACGCCAGCCGATCATATTCCATCCTTTCGATAAAGAATGAACTTCTACGCCGACATCTTTCGCACCGGGAACCTGCAAAAAACTGAACGGTGCCGTCCGGTAAGTAAACATCACGTGTGCCGCATCCTGCACGACAACAAACTTATATTTCTTCGCTAATTTAATAACCGCTGCATAAAATTCTTCAGTGGCTGTCTGACCGGTCGGGGCATTCGGATAATTGATCACAAGAAGTTTTGTCTTCTTCCAAATGTCTTCTGAAACGGTATCGAAATCAGGATAAAACCGCCCGAATTTTTTTTCGGCAGCCGTCAGCGGCAGATTGTACACGATTCCGCCGCAGTATTTGGTATGAGTACCGGCAACAGGATAACCCGGCACAGTCATCATCGTAATATCGCCGGGATTGATAAAACAATACGGCAGCATGGCCAATGCCGGTTTAGAACCGATGCTGTGATTGATTTCCGTTACAGGATCAAGATCAACGTTGAACTCCCGTTTCATAAACCGGGCAGCGGCTTCCTTGAACTCGATACAGCCGTTGTCGGCATATCCCCTGTTTTCCGGCAGATCGATTTGGTGAGCCATAATCCGGCGGACATTTTCGTCAGCCATGTCGTCATTTTCACCGATGCCGAAGTCAAGGAGCGGACGGTCAGGAAAATCTTTGATCGCCTGCCGCTTGGCTCGTTTAATCTTTTCGAATTTATAAATCTCGTTGGATTTACCGTAATTTGCCCCGCCGATCCGCTCGGCAAACAGCGTTTGGAAATAAGGGTCGGGCATCGTCAATGTCCATTGTTAACAATTTTTTACGCCGCTTTGCGGGCTTGGAACCAATTGTCTGTCCGCATCCGGCAGAAGCGAATCGCCGGATAGTGAACAACGTGTTCACTATCCGGTTCATTCTAATCGTTCACTGCCCGTTGTCAATTCCCCTTCGGTTTCACAAAGCGAATGACCGGTGCGGTCGGTTCCTGATAAGATGTCTGCACCACACCGCTGATTTTACCGGGTTTCGGCGGGACAACTGCATGGACTTGATGAACAGACGGACGGTTCGCGGTACTGTATTCGATGCCGCTGCCGGTCTGTTTTCCGGCGCATGACGAACAGCCGGTGGTAACGGTACCGGTACAGGGGCTGCACGGAACCGACATTTGCGGTGTGCAGGGATCAACAAAATCCTGCGGCTGCATGTAATTATCGCCGTAATAGACCTCCTGACTGCATCCGCCGCCGGGGCAGCCGCCGAAAGAAAACGTATCGCCGAAACCGAGACCGCTGCCGCTGCAATCGGTAATCACTTCATACCGGCATCCGCTTGACAGGACTTTTCCGACAACAATAAACGGGACAGCCGCCGCATCGAGAACACCGCGTCCGATCAGCCGGACTCCATTGCCGATATTAGAAAGGCAATGCTGACCATGAATGACACCGTGACCGGCGCAGGGATCGCAAGTACCGCTGATAACGGCACCGCCCATAACGGTATTTCCGCATGCAATTTCCCCTTCCCCGCAGCCCGTTTCCCCGCAGGGATCACAGGCAGGTTCTGCATAACTGACGGCGCAGGGACTGATACAGCCCCCGGTTCGATAAGCCATCGTTGCAGAAACACAGCCGGCGGCAGGCAATACCGATAAAACAATCAGACAAAGTGCGATGATTTTGTTCCGTTCCATTAGTAAACAATACATTGGAAAATACCTTTTCGTTTCGGGGAGGTGTCCATTCCGAAGAACAATAAACATTCTCCGTTTTGCATGTATCGGCAGCCGCAGCCGGCATATTTAGAAAAATCGGCATAATCGTTAAAATATGACAGACCGCTCTTGCCTGAAACCGGTCATTTGTTTAACGTTCCGGCATGGCAGACGTATTATCACTCGGCAAACAAATCCTGCGGCAGGAAGCACGGTCCATACAGGAACTGGCGGACAATCTCGATGCCCGCTTCCTGCAAGCGGTCTATCGGATTCTCTGCTGTGAAGGAAATATTGTTGTTTGCGGTATCGGCAAAGCCGGTTTGGTCGGGCAGAAGGTCTCCGCAACGCTGTCTTCAACCGGTTCGCCTTCCCATTTTTTGCATCCTGCCGAAGCGATTCACGGCGATCTCGGCAAAATCAAAGCCGGTGATGTTTTGCTGATTTTTTCCCAAAGCGGCGAAACCGAAGAAATCACCCGGATTCTGCCGGCTCTCCGGTCATTCCGTATTTCGATTATGGCTGTGACGGCTTCGGAAAACAGTACGCTCGGCAAAAATGCGGAAATTGTTCTGCCGCTCGGCAATTTAACTGAAGCGGACGTTCATGGACTTGCGCCGAGTACCAGCACTGCCGCTATGATTGCTCTTGGTGATGCACTGGCGTTGACTGTCAGTGAACGGCGGCGGTTTCAGGCGGATCATTTTGCGAAATTGCATCCCGGCGGTTCGTTGGGGCGAAAGTTATCGCTGGTTGATGAACACATGCGGCATTTAGACCGATGCCGGCTGGCACCGGATTCGGAAACGATCCGGGAAGTGTTTGCCCGGCACTGTATTTCCGGCAGACGTTCCGGTGCGGTGCTGTTAACTGATATTGCCGGTCGTTTGTCGGGTATTTTTACGGACAGTGATCTTGCCCGTCTTTTTGAAAAAGGAAATGAGCATCTTTTGGATTCACCGATTCGGCATGTGATGACACTCAAGCCGGCGGCGGTGATGACCGGTACGAAAATGCTGGAAGCGGTTGCGATGATGGGGGAAAGGCGGATCAGCGAGTTGCCGGTCACGGATGGTGCAGGATTCCCTATCGGTATTCTGGACATCACGGACATTGTGGCGGCATTCCCGGAATGTGCAGAACAAACGATGCCGCAGGAAACAAAACCGGTACTGAAAGCCGTTGCGTGACAGAGGACAAATTCCTGCTCCGGTATGCTGCCGTGATTTCCGATAGGCAACCTCTAACCCGTGAATTTCTCAAAAAATACGCACAGGCGATTAATCTTCATGTTCCGTCTTGCGGTTCTGCCGGACAATTTCTGTTATCACAACAGCAATCGGAGTTTCCGAAAACGGACATCATGCATTATTCGCAACAAATTGCAGCGTAATAACTTATGCCGTAAGGACTTACAAAAGCCCTCGGTGGGAATCGAACCCACAACCTCAGCATTACGAATGCTGCGCTCTGCCAGTTGAGCTACGCGGGCATACCTGCGGACAAAAAACACACCA
>JAIRPZ010000034.1 GCA_031256755.1 Planctomycetaceae bacterium | reverse complement strand
CCGCCTATTGTATATCATGACCGAATCCCCACGGTGGTGCTAGTGGGCGATCTCTCTATCCACTATGATAAAAATACAGACGATTACTGTATTACGCAAGGATTATTGGATTTTCCGATAGCCGAACGCAAGGTATCGGAAAATGGACAGGAACTGAGGGTGGATAGTAAGACGTTAAGCGGCGAGCCGCTGCCGCGGGTGTCTTGCCTGTTCAAATACGACTCGGAGGGAAAACCATTAAGGTACCTTTATTCAGTAATGAATGCCGATGCGACTTTCAATCGGATATATCACGACTTTGATGCGGACGGACAACTTGATGCGGTGGACATTTTCAAAGACGATAAAGCGATCCGTTACCATATAGATGAATCGGTGCTGGAAAAAATATCGGAACGCGATTTTCCGAAAGAAAAACATCCCGCCAGTAAGCGAACAGCGAATACGCCGGTCGCAAAGTAGGCGGCAGAGCGTTGCTCATTGAGTCTCGGATTCCATTGAGAACCCTTATCTTTTCAAGACATCTTTAATAGCACCGCGTCCCCTTCCTCGACTCTTCCCTTATTTTTACATTATAATAGGTTATGGAATAAGCCCAATGACAGACAATTTCGGAGATAATAAATGACGAATCAAGCGAAAGTTCCTAAAAAAGCGGCAATTTCCCGAAGGCGGATGTTGCTGATTGCCGGAATCGGCATCTTGATTGCTTTGCTGATCGGGTTGCCGGTTTGGTACAGCAGGAATAAACCAATCGTTCACCAAGTTGAATTGCCGTCTTCGTCCGCCGCCGATCACACCGGAATTGTCCGCACCATCGAAGCCGCCCTCGGTACCGTTATGAAAGATAAAAACGGCACAATTACCGGCGTAAATCTTGCCAACGAGCGGGGATCGGTCTCTGACGAGGTGCTGAAACAAGCACTGGAATTGCCGAATCTCAAAATACTCCGCATTGCCGGCGGCACGATTACATCGGCGACCTTCCGAAAAATCGCCGGACAAAAACAACTCGAAGAACTTTTTCTGAAAGAAACGCCGGTTCAGGACAGCGACCTTGCCGTCATTTTACCGGCACTCCGGCAACTCCAGCGTCTCACACTGCGGAACTGCGGCAATGTGACCGATGCAGGCATGGCAGCGGTTGCGGCGCATCCGAAAATCAGAGTGCTTGCCGCTATCGGTCTTAACCTGACCGGTAAAGGACTGGCGGAAATTGCAAAGTCGCACCGCATCACGGCACTTGATTTGCGGCAGTGCAGCGCATTGAAAGCGGAGGATTATGTTCTGCTCGAAAAAATGCCGAAACTGGACACGCTGAAAATGGCCGGTTTTGCTGTGAACGATGCGGTTTTGCAATCGGCAGTCAAATTGCCGCTGAAAAATCTGATGATCGAGGACTCGATGATTTCCGCCGCCGGATTTGCGGAAATATCCGAAAACAAACGCTGGGCGGAACAAATTGTCCGGCTGGAACTCGGCAGGAATTCGACACTGTCCGATGCCGCATTCGCACCGCTGAAAAAATTCACCGGTCTCAAACACCTTTCAATATACGGAATAACAGCGACCGGCGAATTTCTTGTTACATTAAGTCAGGAGGAATCCTCCCGCCCGAAACTGGAATCGCTGTCGCTTGCCGATCTGTTTTTAACAGCGGAAAATGCGGCTGCCCTGAAAAAATTCAAAGAATTGAAAACACTGGATTTGTCGGGCAATCCCTTTGAGCCGGCACTGGTCGACATCATTACTTCGCTGGAATCTCTGGAAACATTAAATATCAGCGGCTGCGGAGCAAGTGAAGAAGACATAAGCCGTCTGCGGAAAATGAAAACGATGAAAAATTTGATAACCGGTCAATAACAATGATTTCTCTTCGCGGTGTTGCGGTTCATAATTTGAAGCAGATTGATCTTGATTTGCCGCTTGGCAAACTGATTGTTTTCTGCGGGCGAAGCGGCAGCGGAAAGAGTTCGCTTGTTCTTGATACGATTTATGCCGAAGGACAGCGCAGGTACATTGAGACGTTTTCACCGGCAGTCCGGCGGTATCTTGAAAAAATTGAAAAACCGGCAGCGGAGCGGCTTGAGGGAATTCCGCCGGCGGTTGCGGTTACGGCGGCAGCGGGAAAATCCGAGTCAACGGTCGGCGATCAGACCGAACTCACGGATTATCTCGCCCTGCTTTTTGCCCGTTCCGGTCACGTTTTTTGTCCGAAATGTTCACGTCCGGTTACAGCGGATTCGCCGCAGACCATTTCGGAAACATTAAAACAGATTATTGAAACAAAAACAAAAATTCAAATTGCTTTTTCACCGCCGCCGGAAGAGAATGCCGCCGAATTCGCTGTCGTTTGGAAAGAACAGGGATTTTTGCGGGGATTGTCAAACGGCGTTCCGTTCCGACTGGACGAACCGCTGCCGCCGCATTTTGATCAGGACAATCTGCTGCTGATCGCCGACCGGCTGACGCGGGAATCTGCCGAAGAAGAGCGGATCATTGAATCACTGGAAACGGCAATGAAATACGGCGGCGGAAAATGCACCGTTCTGACCGATCAGACCGCGTATCTTTTTTCGCAGTCCCTTTCCTGCGAATACTGCGATATTTATGTCCCGCCGCTGACCGCCAAAATTTTTGATACGGATTGGAAAAAGACCATTCATCTTTCGCCCGATCCTCATTCGCCGGTGCTTGATGATCTGCTGAATAAAACCGCTGCCGAACTGATTTTATTTTTTGATGCGTTTTTTGATACAATAAACAGCACCGGCAGTTTTCCGGCGGACGAAATCCGCAGCCGGCTCCGTTTTTTGCAGGATGCCGGTTTGGAACATCTGACGCTGAACCGTCCGCTTTCAACATTGAGCAGCGGCGAACAGCGCAGAGTTGCGCTGGCATCGGTTCTCGGTTCCTGTCTGGCGGAGATGCTTTACGTACTGGATGAACCGACACTCGGACTGCATCCTTCGGCAGCGGAAAAAGTATTGAAATCCATTCTGCAACTCCGCGACCGCGGCAACACCGTCATTGCGGTTGAGCATAATGAGCAGATTCTCCGAAGTGCGGATTATATTGTTGAATTCGGTCCCGGCGCAGGCGATGACGGCGGTCAAATCGTCTTTCAGGGAACCGTTGAAGAATTACTTAATGATACAAAAAGTTTAACGGCAAAATACTTAAGAAATGAGTGAACCTTCCAAGTCCCGCAATTATGCCGAGATTTACGATCCGCTGCACCGGTCAATTCTGACCGGCAATCTTTCCGGCATCGCTCAACGCGATGAACGGTTTGAATACAATGTCTGCGGCGGAGGTAAATTTGTTTTGTGGCCCGGCAGCGGACTGCAAAAAAAGAATACCGCCGGTAAAAAGAACGCCGGCAAAGACAACCGGAAAGAAACAGAAACGTCCGGGCTTCCCCATTGGATTGTTGCCTCGGAACGTCTCGAAACCGCCCGCAAGTATCTGCGGATCGCCGCTCAAATTGATCACCGCTGGATCGAATCCCTTGCCGGTCAGCTCATTCAGAAGACCTTTCACGAACCGCATTGGAACAGCGAAACCGGTTATGTTCACGCTTACGAAAAGGTTTCGCTTTTCGGTATTGTGATCGTTCCGAAACGGCGTATCAATTACGGTACAGTTGATCCGAAACGGGCGCGAGACATTTTTATTCAGCATGCTCTCGTTGAAGGGGATTTTTCGCCGGACTGTATTCCGCAAAAAGCATCCGCTTTTTTTGTCCATAATCAGCATGTTCTGGAAGAGGCGAAACAGATTCAGGATAAACTTCGGAAAACCGGAATGATCAAACCGGAATCATTCCGGTATCAGTTTTATCAGGATCGGCTGCCGGACGAAGTGTATGACCGCCGGTCGCTGGAAAAATATGCGAAAGAACATTCTGTACAGGAATTGTTTATGACGCTTTCCGATATTTGTACAGAAACTGCCGACTCGTTTGCTTTTCCAGATCAACTGCAAACGCCGGAGACAAAATACGACATTACTTACCGGTATGCGCCCGGCGAGACGGATGACGGTCTGACGGTGATCGTTCCGCAGGAGAAAATCCGGCAGATTGATCCTGCCCGGCTCGGCTGGCTTGTACCGGGCTTAATGGAACAAAAAATAACGGCGATGCTCAAATCGCTGCCGAAAGACATCCGCCGCCGAATCGTGCCGATTCCCGATACGGTCAAAGACCTGCTCGGCAAAATCCGGTTCGGCGAAGGGGACATTGACGGACAACTCTGTAAAGAACTCACCCGGATCACCGGAAGTATTGTTGTTCCTGCCGATTTCAATGCGGAACAGTTGCCGCCGGAACTGCGGATGAACATACGGGTTCTGGACGAAACCGGCAGCATTGCCGGAGAAGGGCGGGACTTTATTTCGTTACGAAAAGCACACGCACCCGTCAAAGAAACCGCGGCTGTTTCCCTGCCGGAAACGGCATACTACGAAAAACATCATCGGGAAATCAAAACGCAGATTCAGTATTTGCCGAATGTCGACCGGTTGAAATTGTATGCCCAAGGGCTGCCGGAATTCGATTTTTACCGTTCTATCGGTTTGCTGATCGCTGCAAGGGCGATGCCGGCATCAGCGCAGAGCGGCGGTATGGTTCCTGCCGTTCAGGAAGTGACGAAAATCATTGTTCCGCTGCTGGAAACTTATCATCAGGCGCGGCGTGCAGTTGAACAAAACCGGCATCATCCTGCCGGTCAGGAGGCGGCAGAACATTTAAGCCGGCTGACGCTGTCCGGTTTTTTAGTAAGCACGGATTGGAACTGGCTTCAGCATTTCCCCCGCTATTTTCGTGCGGTTCCGCTGCGGATGGAAAAGTTGCGGAGCGGCGGTGAAGCGGCAGATCGGCAGGCAATAACAGAATTAAACCGGTATTGGCAGCAGTATCTTGCGTGTGCAGAACGGCACGAGGCGGCGGGAATTGTTGACGCAGAATTAGCAGTGTTCCGGTGGATGATCGAGGAATACCGTGTTTCATTTTTTGCACAAAAATTAGGAACCGCCGTCAAGGTTTCTCCGCAGCGTCTTGATAAACAATTTGAAAAAACACGGCAGTAATCAGCCGTCCGCTTTTTGCCCGGCAGCGGTTCACCGTTCATCTGGTGCATTTTCAATAAAGTTGCCCGTCTGCCGCTGCGCGTAAAGTGCCGGATTTTAAGCGACGGGACAGTTTTTCACGCCTACCGCAGACGTTTGATTTCTTCCGCCGAAAGACCGGTTGCCTCGGCAATCATCGCGGCAGAAACACCCATCATTTTCAATTTCCACGCCGTCTCTGCGGCTTTTTTCGCTTCGCCTTCGGCGAGTCCCTCGCGGAAGGCATCCACCTTTTGGGACGCAACATCGTGCAAATACTGCTCCCGCGCATCATCTATCGCACGCAAACGCACATCCGCATTAAATTGCTGATACGCCTTATAAGCACTTGTCAATACCACATCTCCCTTCAATAATGTTTTCATTTCTCCCTCGCTTTTCTTGTCCGCCTCGTAAAAAAATTGTATCCAACGCCGCAATGCCGGTTTCATCTTCGACAACCCGCCAAACTTCTCCGGCACCGCCTCCAACGTGTGAATCTGCAAATCATCCGTCAAACGATACCGCGGGTCGTTTTCACATACTATCGAAAATACATTGTGAATGTCCGGCAATTTCTTGAAAAACAGATAACCGACAACCGCAATGCTTACCACCGGCTGCAACGTCCCGTAGTCCTTGCCCGAACTCAACTGCCTCGCATAAGTCCGCGCCCAATAATATAACAAGCGTTCCGCAAACGAGGCATAACCACACGTCTGAAACTCTATCGTGAAAATCTTCCCGCTTGAGTCCGTCGCCTTCACGTCGAGAATCGTGTACTTCTCCGTCACAAACGTTGCCGGGTCAAACGGATTCAGCGTTTCGACCGTCCGCCGTTTTCCAAAACGGCATTGATAAACGACAGCAAAATCGGTTCGTACTTTTTCGTTCCGAACAGGTAATGGACAAACGTATCCCGCGTTGCCGGAACGGGGCTGCGCGAAGATGGTTTTGCAGGCGTTGTCTTACGTGTTCCCATACGGAAATCATACCGCACAAACACGGAAACGTCAAGGGGAAAAGACAGCAGATTGCAGACATCAGACGGCAGACCGCAGCAAGAAAAAATTTGAACAGGATTTACAAGATTTTCAGGATTGACAGGAGTCCTTGCCGGACGGGCAGTATTTTTGTCATAAAAAATCCTGCACAATCCTGTGAATCCTGTC
>JAIRPZ010000331.1 GCA_031256755.1 Planctomycetaceae bacterium | reverse complement strand
GGACACGGAAACCAAAAGCGCGGCGGTTGCCGATAAAAAATGGGCAGTGCTGAAACTAAAAGAGATGGGACTCGGCGGCGGATCAACGATAAAGGACGATGAAACGGGGACTCCTTACGCGAGTCCGCACTGGGTACGCAATCCGAATGTGGCGAACTATCCTTTGCCGTATCTGTACAGTGCGTGGGGATTTGGGGAACAATTAACGCTTGTCTCGGCTATTTGGGAGATTAAGGAGGCGGGCGATATTGATCCGATCACAGCAGAGACTGCCATATCGGTGACCGCCGCATGTAAAGACAAAAACGGTACAGATATTGTGTTCAGCATCGCTAACGGCGCAGTTCAGAACAGCACAATTAGTGTTGCTGCAAAAATTGAAGCCAATACCGCTTTTTCGTACCTTATCCGTTATTTCAATCCGCTGGACTTAACGCTGCAAATGCGTTTCACCGCCGGCAACCAAGATGTCCGCTACGAAGATGCCGGTTCCACTATGAATCCGGTCTACGTCTGTCTGGGCAATCCGAATGATGCGGAATTAAAAGACAACTTATTCCGTACTCTGGTTCATACCGCCTGTGCCTTTGACAACCCGCCTGCTGTCAGTCCCGTGGACTCGATTTGGGCAAAATTTGAAACCCGGACAATGGTCGGATGGAATCATGCAGCACAGGAAAAGAAATTTTCCCGTCCGCTCTACTATTATGAACCGGGAACGAATTTTTCCCAAAATCCGCTAAATAATCTCGCTGAATTTTTTCAACAAGGGAGAGGACGCTGCGGAATGTGGGCAGCGTTTTTGCAAAAAGCATGCGCTTTGCAAAAAGAGAAGTTGGTGATGGTGGAAATAAAAAGCAAAGTGAAAGCCCCTGATACATCTACGCCGGGACTTGTTATCAAAAAATGGGAGTTTTTGCAAAACGCCATTCCGGGAATCTGGAATTTAGATTATCCGGTGCAAAATCCGCCGGCACCGGACATGGTTGATCCGAATGATCCGAACCGCGATTTATACGGCGAAATGAAAAGTATCACCGGATTGCCCGGACAGAACAGTGTCCCGAAGAGTAAGACAGGATCACCTTCCGAAAAGACATTTTTAAACCATGCCGTTGTCAAGTATATTAGCGGCGGCGGTACACGTACTGAATATCTGGATCCTTCCTACGGAGAACGCTGGGCTGATGAAGACCATTTTCAGGCAAAAGCACTGGACGGTCTGACCATTATGGCATTTCAATTTCCGGCGGGTTTTATACGCCACGTTGTCACAAAGGCACCGGATCATGCGATTGAATTCAAGGACATCATTTCCGAAAACACATATCCGCCTGTTGTCCGGCAAAATACGCTTTCTTCGACAGACCGGCTCGAGGAACATATGAGGCAAATTATTAGACATGTCCGGGAATTTGAAGCCGAAAACCCGATTGGCGAACGTTATCTGGATCGTGAGGTCTATCCAACAATTTTGAGACCTATGCAGAACTTGAACGGCTTGCTTAATGCGATGAATACATGGCATTATTGGCATCTTGAACAATTCACAGCGGCAGGTGATGAAAACAAGCCGTTCCGTGATCAACAATACAAGAAGATCAGCGAATCGGTACGCGCTGTCGCAAAAAGTATAGTCACAGACGAGGAATTACAGATGATACACTGGAAACGTACTAGTAACGGAGAGAAAACTAAAAATGCCGCTGTAGAAGGAGGTCAACCGCGTGAACCTGCGGATGCGGATGGAGATCGGTCCTCCGTCGCCGACATCATTGAAGAACGACTCCGTGTCAGGCGTGCGGAGGCGGATGCAACTTGGCGCAGGATTGGCAGCGGAATTGCTGCACCGGTTTATCTTCCGACCATTACCACACCGGAAGGAAAAGAAATCGTTCTTCCGAACGGGAGCAAGAAAAAGCCGGTCGAATCCGTTAAGCCCGCTCAACCGCGTGAACCTTCTGAGTTTGGCATTGACTTTCATTTGAATGCAGTCGAACCGATGAAATATACTGCTCGGCGTGAAGCCAAGTGGAAAAAGATCGAAACCATTTCTGTTCTGAATCTGTCGGGACAAACGGAGGAGTGCGATGCTTATACGGCGATGTACAAGGTCTATGAGCGGGAAAAGCCGGACAATGTGCTTCGCACGGACGAATGGCTGCTTGTCCGTAACAAGCGGACACGTGCGTTTTGGATCGGGAAACGATGGAAATACGAAACCGTTTCAACGCCGAATTCGGCACGGTTCATCGAGAACAACGGGGAGATATTCAAGATATTCCTCGCTTCCGACGTTGAGCCGCTGCGTGCCGCGCTGCATTTATCCAAAAGCAAAGTCCTTAAAAAAGATGCGCCCTTGCTTGCACAGTATACATTGGACGACGAGAAACATCTGCAAGACACCGCTGCGGAAATTGATCAGCAGGTCATTGCGAAAATCTCTTATGAGAATGAGAGTATTTTTAACCGGCGGGACTTTGAAAATGTCCTTCCGCTGCATGAAGTGTTCGGCAGGCAGGTCCTATTGATGTCCGGCAGTGCAATCGGCATTGAGAAGATAAGTGCCGAAGACGGTTATTTGCGGCTGGACATGACCAATCCGGTCAATCCGAAGTATCCGCACCGCAAAGCGGAAATCAGCATCTGGCTTGATCTCCGCTGGAAAAAGAAGGTTTTCAACATTTTTGACGGCAAGGAAGCCGCCCTTCAATATGTCCGGTTCTACCTGAATCCGGTCAAAACCGAAGACCTCACTTCGCCGAAAGCGTACAAGTAGCGTCCCGTGCAAGAGAAACCGATGGCCGGTTATCAGCCGATGAGGACATTCTGGAAATTTCCTCATCGGTCGGTTTTTACCGGAATATTTCTGTTTCGGGCGTGTTATAATGCTACACGGATATTTTCATCCGAAATTTCACTTTGTTTTAGGTAGGTAACAATGTTCCACAAGATTTTTTCGTCTGCTGTGGTTTTTGCCGCCGTCTTGATTTCGTTCACGTTTGCCGCCGTTCAAATGGTTTCGGCGGCAACACCGGTTCCTGCAATCACGTACAAGGCAGCGCCCGCGCCGGAAAAGAAGGCACAGGGTATCAATGAACAGATTTCCGAAACGTTTTATCCAACTTACATCCGGTCGCCGAAAAGCGTCACTGCTGCCGGCGAATGGCGTGCTTATGTTGCCCGCGTCAAGTTCACGCTCACCGAAGACAACGCCGTTGTCCGCGTTCACGCCGGCACAACGGTGCTGCAAGCCAATCCCGCAGGTGTAAAAATAACCGGCGGCATTACGGTTTTTAATCCCGATCAGAACGCGATCAACGTTGACGCACAAGGCAATGTTACTTTCGG
>JAIRPZ010000088.1 GCA_031256755.1 Planctomycetaceae bacterium | reverse complement strand
AAAAGATACTGGTAATGATTTTCTTGGGATTTGCCGGTGATGCTGTTATATTCTTTCAGCCGCCGTTCAAGATCATTCGTCTTGCCGATTTTGCATTTCGATTTTTCAAGCGATGCCTGAACAATATAAATATATTGCTTTTCCTTACTTTTTGCCGCAGCAGACATCTTTTTCGGCTTTTGCAATGAGTGATTTCCCCGATAAATTCCCCTGTAATATATCAATTTTTCCGGTTCCGGCAAGACGGCACTCACCGCACCAATAGGAATCACTTGACATAATGCTTAAAATTCATTAAATTCTTATCACAACGGTTCTCTAACCCATTTCCTTAAAACTATGCCGAACACATCACGCCGTCAGTTTTTGCAAGCCGCTGCGGGCGCAGCCGCTTTGACACCTTACTTTCTTTCCAGCGCACAGCCCCTCCGTGCCGATGCTCCCTCCGATAAACTGCGGATGGGCTGCATCGGTCTCGGTTCAATGGGACAAGGCGATGCCCAAGGATTCAGTTCCCTCACGGACATCGTTGCTGTCTGCGATGTCGATTCGCGGCATCTGGAACACGCCAAAAATCACGAAAAAGTCGGCAAAGGAAAAGCCGATGCCTACAAAGATTACCGGAAAATTCTGGAACGCAGCGACATTGACGTTGTCTCCATCGTGACCGTTGACCACTGGCACACGAAAATCGCCGTCGAAGCGTTGCAGGCGGGCAAACACGTCTTTTGCCAGAAACCGCTGACGCTCACCATCGAAGAAAATAAACTGATTCGGGCGGCGGCGAAAAAATACAAAAAGGTCTTCCAAGTGGGAACACAGCAGCGGCGGCAGGTGGAACAATTTATGACCGCCGTCCTGATGGTGCAGAAAGGTTTTCTCGGCAACCTCAAACATGTGGTCGTTCACATTGACGGCAGTCCGACCAGCGGGGCGATTCCCGCAGCGGATATTCCGCCGGAACTGGACTGGGAACTCTGGCAGGGACAAACGCCGAATGTCCGATACATTGCGGCGGGACCGCCGAAAAATGACTGGTACAATCAGTCGAAACCCGGCAGGACACATTACGAATACCGCTGGTGGTACGAATACAGCGGCGGCAAGTTCACCGATTGGGGGGCGCACCACATCGACAACATGCTGCAAGCGTTGGAACTGACCGCCGAAGGAACGGGTCCGGTCAGCGTCAAGGCATTGGTTGCCGACCACCCGGTTCCGTTCAAAAACGGTTATCCGACAGTTGATAATCAGTACAACACCTCGCACAAATTCGACATTGAAGTCAAGTTTGCCGACGGACTCATTGCTAACGTTGTCAGCCACAGCAAGGACGGCAACGGCATTCTCTTTGAAGGGACGAAAGGCAAAATCCACGTCAGCCGCGGACGCGTGAAAGGCAAGCCCTTTGAAGACATCGGCGGAAAACTCACCGAAAAGGGGGGAGCGGTGCCGTATGCGGAATGTCCTGATTTGCAGAAGAATCTTCCTTGGGAGGAGTACATCCGGCTGTTCAACGGCAAGCCGGTGGACACCAATCACAAGCGGAACTTTATCACCTGCATCAAAGAGGGTGGCCTGCCGGTTTCGGATGTTTTCTCGCATCTGCAAACGATGAACGTCTGCCATCTCTGCACGATTGCGGCACGTTTAGGCGTTGACCGCGAAATCAAATGGGATGCGAAAACGGAAACGACCGGCGATTCGGAATCGCAGCAATTCCTTGCCCGCGAAAGACGCAAGGGCTACGACATCCCCAATGAAGGGTAAGCCGAAGCGGATTTTCTGACGGACTGCCCGGAATCCGGTATTACGGTCGGTTTTCCGGGCAGACGGACGTGCAAATCGTCACGGCTCTGCCGTGAAATTTTTTTCCGGTTCCGGCGGATTCCATTCATCGATCCGCTGCCGGAATAACTGCACATTCTGCACCGTTTCCTGCCGCATGTCTTTATGCGTCAAACGTTTCGCCAAAAATTCAGCATACGCCGCATCGCCGTTATCAAGATAAATATAAGCCGCCGCACGAAGAAGACGGTCTTTGTGCGTCGGATCATTCAGACATGCCGTTGCTGTTACCGCATCATCCATAAAACCGTTTTCCATCTGCGCCCGGATGATGTTTTCAATAAGAGAATCCCGCATCCGCCAATCCAGCATATCAATGCCGGTCTGCCTGCCGGAAAAATCCGTGACGGCAAAAGAAACCGCATCCGCACAGAAACGGCGTATCCAATCCTCCGCCGGACTCCCCTTCAATAAAGAAACCAGCGTTAAAACAAGCGGGATTCTTTCCTTCGCATCAGGAACACTGCCGGTCATTTCCTGAACAAACTCCAGCATCGAAGCCGCCGATTTCGACCGTCCGACTTGTATAAACGCCTTCGCAAGGAAAACACCGGCAACCGCACACCGCATCGGGTTGTCCGCCGAATTCACGATGTCAGCACACTCCTGTATCAATTTGTCCGTTTCCGCATAAGCCGAAGGAGCGGACTCTTTCGTAAAAAAGGGTACCGCCGTTTTATGCAGCGGTTTTTCCAGCATATTTTTCAGCACGATCAATCGGGCAAACAACTCGGCTTTTTCTTCCGGCACCGTGATCTTCCGGCAATCGTCCAATGCCTGCGTCCACATTCGTTTGCCGGCTGTCCGATCTTTTTCGGAAAACGTTTGCCCCGTCATACCGGTCAGCAAAGCCGCCGTCATTGCCGCTTGCTTGAGCGGTTCTTTCATTTGCAGAATATATTCCGACACTTCCGCCCGCACCGCACCGCGGACAGCCGCGTCAGGATCATTGACATCATTGTAGAAATTGTAAATCTGAATCGCTGTTCGGACTATCCGGTTCTGCATCTCCGCCCGTTTTGCAGAATCTTCTATTTTGGCAGCAGTTTGTGCCGCAAGCCGCAATAATCCGTTTCTCATATATTCAATACAGGCGGACTCCGTTTCGGCAGCGGTCAAATTTTTCGGCGAAGGAATATGCCAAACGTCATAGTCGTTTTTGTCTCCTGTTCCTTGCGCAATTTTCAGTAAACTGCGACATTCTCCGGCAGTTTTGGAATCAGACATCAGCGAAAGCGTTTTCGCCGCATCGTCCAGCCGCCGGATACGGATTTGTTCCTGCAATAAAGAACGGCAAACATCGTCCCGCAGCGCAGAAGGAGATATATTTTTGACGGTTTTCCCCGCATCGTCTAAAAAACGGGCGGTGATCTGCGACCGTGCCGCATTGGCGGTTTGCTCTTGGTCGCAGCCGGACAGCAAAATCCGGGTCAATGTTTTCTGAAATCCTGCCGTCAATCCTGCCGCCGCTTGCTGTTCGCCGATACGCAGGAGCATTTGTGTACGGACGGAGGCATCCGATATTTTTTGCGCTGCCGCCGATGCCTTCTGCAAAACACGATCCGCATCCTGATAGCGTTTGACCGAAAGATACGACCGCCCGATCGCCGTGTAAACCTGAACCAGCCGCCTGTCCGCCAGAACATAAAGCGGCGAAGAATCCACATCGGTACGCCGGACCATCACCGTTTCGTCCGGCTGTCCCCAATCTTCAACGGCAGAATCGGCTGCGTCACGCTCGAATTGCGGCAAAGACGGCATTTTCAGGGCTGCCCGAATCGCCGGTGAATTCGGATTGTCCAGCAGGTTCAATATCTGCTGCCGGACATCGGCATCCAAAACGCCGCTTTTACGGACATTGCTGCGGAAAAACTCATGCATCACGGCATCGCACATCAGACGGGAACCGGCGATCCGCTGCAACATGGACAGTTGGTATTCCGTATCTTTTTTGTCCGCCAGTAATTGAAAAATGTTACCGGTCATATAAGCCGTCATCTTTTCGGCATCTTCTTGCAGCGGCAGTTCGGCGGGCTGCACCGGCAATTCAAGCATAACCGGTTCGGTCAATTCGATTTTCGGCGGTCTTGCCGCATACTGCAAAATCAGTTCCCACGCCCTTGCCAATTCCGTTTGATTGTCCTTGATGCGTTTCGATGTTTCCCATGCTTCCATTGTATAACCGGTACGAACCTGTTCGCCGGCAATAAGCCGGTAAGCCCGCATCCGCCTGCCGGCACTGATAGACGATGCTGCAAGAATCTCTCTGTTAAACATTTCGGCGAGAATTTTTTCTTCGCCGAGACATTTCAGAACCGTTACCGCTCCGAAAAAGGATTCTTCGCTTTCCGCTGAATTGAGCGTGAGACCGGCATCAGTGCGCAGCCGGTGATATTGCAGAATGGTCAGTTTTGCTGCCGGACGTTTTTCCAAACGGAGGAACATGAGGGCTTGCAAAACCATCGCCCGGCACCGCATCGGCACAATGACACCGGTATCGCCGAGTTGTTGAAGCGGTTCGTCCATTCCGATATTGATGTTATGACGAAAAAGCACGGCGGCAATATCGGTCACAGCCCGTGCTTTTTCGGCAGCAGACGAAGCGGCTTGGGCTTCTGCCAGCGTTTGAAACACAAAACGGCGGATACGCTGATTGAATGCGGCGGAAGACGGCTGTGCGGTTTCGATGTCGATTTGCGTCCGGTCGCTCCAATAAGTATCGCTTTCGGGTTTCAGAGAAGTGTAGTCGGGGCAAACCGAATCAATGTCTGTCCAATGCAGATAAACAGAATAGCCGGTAAAACCGCAGAGAAAGAGGAACAAGGCGATTCCTGTTCCGAAAAAAAAGTGGCGTTTGCGCAGCACTTTGCGGACGGAACGTTCTGCGGATGTTTCCGGGTGTGCGCCGGCTGTCCAAACTTCGCCATGATTTTCCGTACCGTCTTCGCCGAAATGTTTTTCGTCATGTTGTTCTGTATATCCCGTGTCCGGGCGGCGGAGTTCGGTTTCCATGTCTGATTCTATGCCGGATTACCTGAACCGCAGGTATAGACAAATTCTAGTCCTAATTTCTGTACAAATCAATAACGGGGGCTGCTGCCCCCTGATGCTTTGATCGTATCATTCTTTGCATACGCACTTTACAGCACTGCGCCGTGGACTTCGTTCTTGTCGTCCTTCTTGTAATCGGTGACAAGCGTTTCCGTCGTCAGCATCAAGCCGCTGATGCTCGCCGCATTCGTTAATGCCGTGCGGACAACCTTCAACGGGTCAATAATACCCGCCTTAAACATGTCCACGTACTTGCCCGCATGAGCATCGTAACCGGTGTTCACCGGCTTTTGCGAAACTTCGTCCGCAATCACACTCCCGTCCAAGCCGCAGTTTTCCGCAATCTGTACCATCGGTTTCGACAGCACCTTCAGCACAATGTCCACGCCGACTTTTTCATCCCCCTTTGCCGAAGAACGAACCTTTTCAACCGCTTCTTTGCACCGGAGCAACGCCACGCCGCCGCCGGGCAAAATCCCTTCCTGCGCCGCCGCACGCGTCGCATGCAGCGCATCTTCAATGCGGGCTTTCTTCTGCTTCATTTCCGTTTCGGTACTCGCCCCGACCTGAATCACCGCAACCCCGCCGGAAAGTTTGGCAAGACGTTCCTGATACTTTTCACGGTCGTAATCGCTTTCCGTCGTTTCAATCTGTTTTTTCAACAGTTCGATGCGGGCTTTCAGTTCGTCTTTCTTGCCGCCTCCTTTCACGATGACCGTGTTGTCCTTGTCCACCGTGATTTGCTGCGCCTTGCCGAGTTGTTCCAGCGTGACGTTTTCGAGTTTGATGCCGAGGTCTTCGCTGATGACCACGCCGCCGGTCAGCACCGCAATGTCTTGCAGCATTGCTTTCCGCCGGTCGCCGAAACCGGGTGCCTTCACCGCCGCCACGTTCAGCACGCCTTGCAGTTTGTTGACCACCAGCATTGTCATCGCTTCGTTGTCCACATCTTCAGCGATAATGAGCAGCGGTTTCATCGTTTGGGCGGTTTTTTCAAGCAGCGGGACGAGTTCCCGGATATTGCTGATTTTCTTTTCGTGCAGCAAAATGAGGGCGTTGTCCAAAACGCAGTTCATTTTGGAAGAATTGTTGATGAAATAAGGGGAAATATAGCCCTTATCAAACTGCATCCCTTCCACGACTTCGTACTTTGTTTCGGCGGTTTTGCCGTCTTCAACGGTAATGACACCGTCATTGCCGACGGCTTCCATCGCTTCGGCGAGCATACCGCCGATTTCCGTATCGTTATTGGCGGAAATCGCGCCGACGTTGGCAATTTCCTGTTTGGTGGTCACGGCTTTTGCCAGTTCATGAAGTTTGCTGACAGCGGCTTCAACCGCTTTGTCGATACCGCGCCGGAGTGCAGTCGGATTCGCACCGGCGGCGATATTTTTGAGTCCTTCTTTGAAAATGGCGCGGGCAAGTACCGTTGCGGTCGTTGTTCCGTCGCCGGCAATATCGGAGGTCTTGGAAGCGACTTCGTTGACCAGTTTTGCCCCCATATTTTCAAAGGGGTCTTCGAGTTCGATTTCCTTGCTGACGGAAACGCCGTCTTTGGTCACGGTCGGTCCGCCGTAGGATTTGTTGAGGATGACGTTTCGTCCGGTGGGTCCCATCGTGACCGCAACGACATCGGCAAGTTTGTTTACGCCGTCCAGAATCTTCTTTCGGGCATCATCACTGAAAATCAATTGTTTCGCCATAGTTTGTAGAGTAAGTTTTGGAATAGGAAATTCGGTTTATGTTTTTTGACGGGCGGTTCTGTTTTGCGGAACCGCCCGCCTGCAATGTTTCTGCTTTTCGGCAGCGTGGATTACTTGACGACTTTTGCCAGCACGTCGGACTCCCGCAGGATTTTGATTTCCTGACCGTCCACTTCAATGTCGCTGCCGGAGTATTTTCCGTACAGGACTTCATCGCCGACCGCAACGCTCATCGCACCGCGGCTGCCGGTGTCCAGCAACTTGCCGGGACCAACCGCAATCACCGTTCCCCGCTGCGGTTTTTCTTTTGCGGTGTCCGGCAGGTAAAGTCCGCCTGCCGTCCGCTCCTCCGCTTCAAGCGGCTGAACAACGATCCGATCATCCAACGGTTTCAAACTGATTTTCTTGCTCATAATGATTTCTCCTCTGTTTATGTTAGGTTCGTTTTGTAATGTGTGATTGGTGAAACAGGGGACTCACGCCGTCCCCCGCTCTTCGGCTGTTGTTCCGGTTAGAAGCCCATGCCTCCCATCCCGCCCATACCTCCCATTCCGTCCATTCCCATCCCGCCGGCACCCGGAGGCGGACCGGCAGGCGTTTCTTTCGGAATATCCGTCAATGTACAGGATGTAGTCAGCAGCAGACCGGCAACACTTGCCGCATTTGTCAAAGCGGTCTTCACGACCTTTGCCGGATCAATGATTCCCGCCTCGAACATATCGCCGTAAACGTTTTTATCTGCATCGTAGCCGTCATTTTTCCCCTTCATCTGCCGAATCCGGTTCACAACAACCGCTCCGTCAATACCGGCATTGTCCGCAATACAGCGTACCGGTGCTTCCAGAACGTTACGGATAATTTTAATGCCGAAGGATTCATCGCCGACGGCTTCGACTTTGTCGAGGGCTTTTTCACTGCGGAGCAAGGCAACACCGCCGCCCGGAACAATGCCTTCTTCCAGTGCCGCTTTCGTTGCCGCTCTTGCATCTTCGTAAAGATACTTTTGCTCTTTCAGTTCGGTTTCCGTTGCGGCTCCCACGTTGATTTGAGCAACGCCGCCCGCCAATTTTGCCAGCCGTTCCTGCAACTTTTCTTTGTCATAACTGCTGGTGGTTGTTTCGAGTTCCCGTTTAATCGCGGCAACCCTCGCATCAATATCGGCTTTCTTACCGGCACCGCCGACCATCGTCGTATTTTCGGAATTGATCGTCACCTTTTTGCAGCGTCCGAGATCGGTCAATTTGACCGCTTCGAGTTGCACGCCAAGGTCTTTGTAAATGGCTGTCGCCGCTGTCAGAGCGGCAATGTCGCCAAGCATGGCTTTCCGCCGGTCGCCGTAGCCGGGGGCTTTCACCGCACAAACCCGGAGCATGCCCCGAAGTTTGTTGACCACCAGCGTTGCCAACGCCTCCCCCTCAATGTCTTCCGCAATGATTAAAAGCGGTTTGCCTTGTTTGCTGACGGCTTCAAGCAGCGGAATCAATTGCTTGGCATTGGAAATCTTTTCTTCGTGGATCAACACGAGCGCATCTTCCAGTTCCGCGGTCTGGTCATCGGCATTGGTGACAAAATGCGGCGACAAAAAGCCCCGGTCAAACTGCATCCCTTCGACCACATCCACATACGTATGCGCCTGTTTGCCTTCTTCAACAGTGATCACGCCGTCTTTGCCGACTTTGATAAACGCTTCGGCAAGGATTTTTCCGATAGCGGGATCATTATTGCCGGCAATGGACGCAACCTGTTCGATCTCCTTTTTGTTCTTTTCGGAAACGGGCGTTGCCAGTTTGGAAATGGATTCACAAACGGCAGCAGCACCTTTGGCAATACCGCGGGACAGTGCCATTGAATCGGCACCGGCGGCGACCATTTTCAGTCCTTCAAGGTAAATCGCTTCGGCAAGGACAGTTGCCGTGGTAGTTCCGTCGCCGGCAACGTCATTCGTCTTTTTGGCGGCTTCCTTGACGATTTGCGCTCCCATATTTTCTTCGGGATCGTTCAAGGCAATTTCTTCAGCCACGGTTACGCCGTCTTTAGTTACTTTAGGTGCGCCCCAGCCCTTATCAAGAACGGCATTCCGTCCGCGGGGACCGAGGGTGCTTTTGACAGCGCGGGCAAGTTTGGAAACACCGGCAGCAAGTGGCTGACGGGCTTCATCATCAAAAGATAGTTTCTTGGACACTTCTTAACGGCTCCTTCGAGTTTTTGATTCAGTTACCATCAAAGTATTCAGCAATTTGCGTGCCAAACGGCAAAACTCTTCTGAATCCCTGATTTCGCCATAGTTTAACCGATTTTTGAGAAATTTCAAGGACTGTCAAAATGGCAGATACCGCTCCTCTGAAAAACGCAAAAAACGGCAGCCGAAAAAAGTTCTTTCCGGCTGCCGTCACACCTAACCTCACCTAATCCAGAAAACTACAACTAGTTTTCCGTTCTCGGAAATCTCCGGTTCGGGGTTGCCGGAGCGGTTTCGCCTTCTTTCGTTTCGGGGGCTGCATCGCCGGGTCTCCACGAATTTGCACCGGGACGGTAATTATCACCGCCGCGTCCGCCGCGGTTGCCTTCGCCACGATTTCCTTCGCCGCCTCTGTTGCCGCCGCGGGTCATCCCCAGTTTTTCACGCAGTGCCGGAGCATCCTTCGTCAGTTGATCGGCTTTTGCTTTTTGTTCCGCAGTCAAAACGGCAGTAACCTGCTCGGTAAATTTCTTGCCGCGGGCTTCGCCTTCCGTCCGCAATTTTTCACGGTCTTCCTGCGACATATTTCTCCGATCTGTGATCTTTCCCATTGCTTCGCGGTTTTCCTTATCCCGATCTGCAACGAGTTGTTTGATTTTCGCCTGCTGATCCGCAGTCAAATTCAGGGCTTCCAGCGATTTCTCGTTCAGCCACCGGGATCCCAGACCGCCGCCCAATTGGAACGCAACTTCTTTGAGTTTTGCCTGCTGTTCGGCAGTCAGCACTTTGTTCTCTTTTTCCTGCCTTTCCGCATTTCTTTTTTCAAAGTCCGCACGAAATTTTTCCAATTCTTCTACGGACGGCGGGTTATTGCCTTCGCCACGCGGCGGACGTACAGCGTTCCGCCCTTGTTCACGGGCTTCGTCCTGAATCTTCTTCAACTGTTCGGTCTGCTCGGCAGAAAGTCCGAGCAATTTCTGAACTTCCGGGTTGGAGACGGGGTTGCCGAATCCGATTCCGAAATTGCCGCCGGCACCGCCGGGTCCACGTTCTCTTCCGCCGGCATTCCCCTGTCCCCGGTCACGACCGCCCGCACCGCCGGGTCCGCGGTCTCTGCCGCCCGGCTGGGCAGCGGCTTGCAGCGACATCATCAAAACGACGGCGATGACCGTCAACATTCCCAAAATACTTCGTTTCATGGTTTTTCTCCTGATTGAGTGAAAAAATTATAAGGAAACAATTTCCTATAAGAGATGAAACGCCGTTCCCGCCGGCAAGTTCCGGTTTTACGGGCTATTTTGCATTTTTTCAGAATTTCTGTATTTTTTCTCCGCTTGCTCTTTGTTTTTCCATGCGTTATAATGCGGCATGCATACTTCTATGCTGCGTATGTTGTGTTTTGTCATTATGTCAAGTACCGCGCTGAATACCGCCGCTCCATGTTTCCCTGAAGTTGTTGACCGTCTGACACGCAATACGGCACCGGTCGGTTATATCTTTTTCGATACAGACGGACAGGGACTCGATTGCAGCGAAGGTGTCTGCCAACTCTTCGGTCTCGATTCCCCGCGGGATGTCTTCGATAATTGGGAAAAACTTTCCGTACCGGTGCAAACCAACGGTGTGCCGACGCACGACTACTTTCACGAAATCATTGCGCTCGCCGATATAAGCGGACAACTCGTTCTCCATTGGATGCACCAAAACACTGCCGGCGATCCGATCCCCGTGGAAGTTTCTATTACCCGGCATCATTTCCGGGATCAGCACTTTCTCATCGCCGCACTCCGCGATCTGCGGAATGTCTCCATTAAACTGCTCGAATCCAACGACATCGTCAAATCCGTTTCCGATGCCGCTCCTGTCTGCATTATGGTCTGGAATGAGCAGGGCAAGGTGATCGACTGCAATCAGAATTGTCTTGAATTTTTCGGCGTACAAAAAAAAGAGGACTTTATCAACAGGTTTTTTGAATTTTCGCCGGAAAAACAGTCGAATGGTGTCAGTTCCGTCAAAGCAGCGACATTGTATATCGAACAGGTCATCAAAAAAGGGCGGTGCGTTTTTGAATGGATGCACCGGCACAACAGCGGCGAATTGATTCCGACCGGTGTCTCGCTGGTTCGGATCAACCATGAAAGTTATTCCACCATTCTCGCTTTCGTTCAGGATTTACGGACGCTGAAACAAACGGAACTTGACCGCGACCGTGAACGGCGCAGGCTGACGAGTATTCTCAATTCCAGTCCGGTATGCTTTGCGATCTTGTCGGACGACGGCATTATTTCATATGCCACGCCGTTTATGTGCAATTTCCTCGGCGTTCATGCCGGCGATACGCTGACTCCGCTGATCCCCGATAGAAAAACCGCCGAAAAACTTATGCAGACCTCTGCCGACGACATCGCTCACTGGGTGCCGGTAACTTTTAAGACCGTGTTCGGCGAAACGAAGGAAATGCTTGCCAATACTTTCCGTTTCACGGACGGAGACAACACGGAAACCGTCGTATGGCTCATTGATGTCACTCAAAGCAGGCGGCTCGAACAGGATTTGAAAATTGCCAAAGACATTGCGGAAGCGTCCACCAAAGCGAAAGGAGAATTTCTGGCGAATATGAGTCATGAAATACGGACTCCGATGAACGCCATTATCGGTATGACGCATCTTGTCCTGCGGACGGAAGGATTAACGGCGCAGCAGATCGAATATATTGAAACCGCTCAACAGTCCGCCCACATGCTTTTGCGGATTATCAATGACATTCTGGATTTCTCTAAAATTGAAGCCGGACGGATGGTCATGGAATACCGTGAATTTTCCATCGAAACGGTTATTGCGGATTTGCAGTCCGTTGTTGCGGTGTCGCTGCAAAAAAAGAACTTGGAACTGGCAATCGACATTGATCCGAACTTGCCGTCTGCGGTGATGGGGGATTCTGTCCGGCTGCATCAGGTCATTTTGAATTTATTGAGCAATGCCGTTAAATTTACGGAAAAGGGAACGATCCGGCTGCGAGCCGAAATGGTGGAATGTGATCCGTTATCGGCGGTGGTCCGGTTTTCGGTCAGCGATTCCGGTATCGGTATGACTCCGCTGCAAATCAAAGGGCTGTTCCGTCCTTTTTCGCAGGCGGACGCTTCCACAACCCGGCAGTTCGGCGGTACCGGTCTCGGCTTGGCGATTTCCAAGCGGATTGTCGAATTGATGCGCGGCGAAATCTCCTGTCAAAGCGAAAAGGGACACGGAACAACGTTCACATTTACAGCCCGTTTCGGTATTCCGCTGGAAGGCGAAATTGTAACGGCGGACGATTCGGAGGAAATTCGGACGGATGCCATGCTTGTCGGCGATCAGTACGATGATTTGGTTGTTGTGCGGCACTATCTCGAATTGCTGAAAGCGAAAATTGTGGGAAAGTGTGCTACGCCGGACGAATTTCAGAAATTTCTGGATTCCGGCAAGATAAGCGAGGCGGATTTTATCGTATTCGATTTATCGGATTTGCGGCGTGATTTCCCGCCGATGTGGGCGGGACTGCAAAACAAGAAAATGAATCCGATGCCGGAGTTGGCGATGGTCGAACATCCTGAGTTGGAATCGGTGCTGAACGAACTTGATATACAGAGCGGTGTGCGGATATTGCAGAAACCGGTGAGTGCGAGTGAAGTGTTTAATGTGATGGCGGTTGTTTTGTCCCGCAAAAAACAGGCGAAAACGGAAACAAAGCGGCGGCAGCAGCAGGCGGAATCGAAAAACAAGAGCCGGGTTGCCATCCCGGATTCGATTCGGGGTTCAAAGGTTTTGCTGGCGGAAGACAATAAGATCAACCAAATGGTGGCGGCGGAATTGCTGAAAATTGAGGGCTTTGAAACAACGGTTGCCGACAACGGAAAGAAAGCGGTGGAGTTATTGCAGCAGCAGGAATTCGACATTGTCCTGATGGATATTCAGATGCCGGAGATGGACGGCATTGAGGCGGCAAAGACGATTCGGGCGGACAGCCGGTTTAACAACATTCCGATATTGGCGATGACGGCGCATGCGATGAGCGGCGACCGGGAATTATCGTTGCAGGCGGGAATGAACGATCACATTACCAAACCGATAGACCCGCAATTATTGTATGCAGCCCTGATCAAATGGATTCGGAAATAATCGGGTTGTCAAGTTGTCTGTACCGAGCCGATTGAATACAGCCGCGTATTTTATAACGTTCCTTTCATTCGGCTAAACTCTGTAACAGTCCGAAGTTGCGGCGGCAGGTCAACTTGCGGATTCTGTCTATAAAGTCGTGTTTTTGCCGCATCTTTTCCTCCTTTTCAGAAATTCAGTCATGTACTAAAATTGTTGTTTGGTAAAATCCTGCCGCCATTCTTCAAAATGCAGCAGCCCGTCATTGTCATGGAGAACAACGGGCGTGTGTAATTCGAGCGAGTTAACGATTTCTTTACTGCCCAGAAAGAAAAAATCTCTGCCATTAATAACGTGTTTGCCGAAATGCCATTCCTCTTAAGGAAATTGAGAATCAACTATCTCGAAAAACGTTGCTGATAGATAGGACAGCATATAATAGTCGTCTTGAATGAGATATGCCACGTCCCCTTTACTGTCATACTCTATCCCATAAACAATATAGGTTTTGTCTTTGGTGATTAATTTCTAAATATTATGGTGTGGTTTTTCCAAGTCCTTCTGTTTCCGAATAAGATGAAGTTTATTCAATCAAGATCACCCAATCGTCTTTCGCCGCACTTTCGTCAGCACTCAACGCCGTGTTCCAAATACGCTGCGTGATAAAGGTTTCCGCCGAATGTCCGCAGATCAGTCGGCATGCTGGGGCTGCCGATAAACCATGAAGACGTGCTGCCGTTACTGTCCGTCCGTCCGGCTGCCGGACAGTTTTTGTTACGGAAACCGCATCGTTTACCGTGCTTTGGTTAAATCTTCCAACGCCTTGACTTTGTCGGAAAGTTCCTGCACGGCTTCGGCTGTCGAAGCCGCCGACTGAACGTTTTGCTGAGTCACTTCGTCCACCTGATGCAGCGTTTGTGTCATTCGGGTCACACTCGCCGACTGTTCACCCGATGCCGACGCAATCTGCGAAATCAAACCGCTGACATTCGTAACCAACTGCACAATTTCATTTAACGCCGCCGCTGTTTGATTGGCAAACTCCACACCTTCCCCGACCTGCTGATTGCTTTTGATAATCAGTTCTTCCGTTTCTTTCGCGGCTTTGGCACTTCTCGCCGCAAGATTCCGAACCTCTTCCGCAACAACAGCAAACCCCTTGCCGTGTGCGCCGGCTCTTGCCGCTTCCACCGCCGCATTCAACGCCAGCAAATTCGTTTGAAACGCAATTTCGTCAATCGTTTTGATCACCGTGTGCATGCTGTCCGCATTCTCGCTGATATGTCCCATCGACTTGACCATTTGTTCCATCCGGGACTGTCCCTGCGAGGCTGCTTCCGCTGCACTGTTCGCCAAACCGTTGGCATTGACCGCATTGGCTGTATTTTTAGCGGTCTGCTCGTTCATCTCCGACATATCGCCGGTAATCGTGTTCAAACTTTCCGCCTGCCGCTTCGCCCCTTCGGAGAGTTCTTCCGATGCCCGGGCAATACTCTGCGTCTGGCTGACCGCTGTCTGCGTCAATTCGCCGATATGCTGAACCATCGCCACAATGTTTTCCCGATCCGTCACGTTTTTCAGAATTTCGACATAACCGTCTTTGCGCCCGGCTTCATCGGTGACCTCCTGCGCCGTAACATCCCAATGTTCGCCGCTGAATTCGATGCTGCCGATATATCTGCTGTGCGACTCCAACTGCCGGATACCGCAGTATTCATAATTGCTGCCGATGATTTCCTGCCAAACATTGTCCATCTGTTTGCCGACACATTCCGAAGCGTCTTTCTGAAGAATTTCCAAACCCTTTTTGTTGACGAACAGCACTTTTTTGAACGGCTCGACAACGGTGATAGAATCGCCGGATGCGTCCAAGACCTGCCGGTACCAAAAATCCCGTGCGAGAATTGACCGATTAACCTTCCGGGCAAACAAACTCCCGACGATGACAGACGCAAGCAAAATCCCGACCGCAATGTAAATCGCATCGAGCAGCGACCGCTGCGAAAGGTCTGCCGATACTCTTCCGACTTCGGCAATTTTGTGATCGAGTTGTTTCGACAAATTTTCATATTTGCCCTTGAATTCGTTATCCATATCGTCCAGATTTTGCTGAATGAAGTTGCGGTGCTTCATTGCGCTGGCGACCGGAGCCGCAATAACAACCGTCCACGTTTCGGGATAAGTGCCGAATTGCACAGGAATATGCTGAACCAGCATCGGAACGCCGCTTTCGCCGGTCATCGAGGAACTTTGGTAAATCCCTGTTGTTTTTTCGGCAATTTTTTCAGCGGTCTGCTTCAGCAGCGGGATTTCGTTGATGGAGCGGTATACTTGTTCATCTTCGCCGGCTTCGTTTTTCTCTGTTTTGTAATTGACAGATTCGCTGGGATGATACACGATTTTCCCGCCCGGACTGACGAACATTGCAAACCCGTCGCCGAAAGGTTTATATTCTTTAATAATGTCCTGCAAGCCGGTCAGGGCGACATCAATTCCGACCATGCCGATAAACTGTTCGTCCCGGAGCATCGGTACGCAGAACGATGTAATCGGATAACCGGCATCAACATAAGGTTCGGTAATGAATTCTTTTTTCGTGTCGCGCGGTGCCGTGTAATAGTTTGTATCGCTGGTCAGGTAATCATCGAGGAATGCCCGGATGATTTTCGGTTCTTTTGTTTTTTCGTCTTCGCCGCGGTAAAACCATGGGAGAAATGCGCCTTCGGACTGGAAACCGTTATTGGATTTCGACATTTCGGGATCAGGATTTTCCTTGCCGGTAAACTCGGCATCTTTTCCGTCAAATTGATTTTTCTCCCAGCCGGAAAAGACGGCGGCGATTGCTTCATGCTGTTCGAGATAGTTTTTGAGAAAACGCTCGATCTTTGCCCGATTGGGAACGGTGTTCTGTTTTTCGGCTTCCGTTTTTTCAAACATCAGGGCGAAAGCGATGTCTCGTGCGGCAACAAAAGGAGTATCCATCACGGCTTTGATTTTCGAGGCAATATCTTCGCCGTGATTTTCCAGTTCGGCAATGGCGGCTTTGTCGGACTGTGACCAGATCAGTTTTCCGACATTGGAGGTACTCCGGTGGAGTTCGCCGGCGAGGTGTTCGTTTTGTTTGACGACGCTTGCTTTGACATCATCGAGGTCGCTGAGGTATTTTGCGCTCATTCTCATCATATTCAGTGTAAGAAAATAGGCGGTGACGAAAACGATAGCCACGGCAAAAAGAACAATGCCGGCACGGATAAGACGGTTGATATTCATGGATATGAGTTAGCGGAAAACGGAGCGGGAGAAAGCGGAACAAAACCGCACGAAAATCTCCGGCATTGTGTGAGTGTACCATGTTATTTGAAAAAAGCAACAATTGCGATTTGCGTTTTCTGTTTCGGCGGAAATTAGCGTTTTTGCCGGATTTCAGGGATTTGCGGTACGGGAAAAGTGAACCGTCAATTTCTTAATGATTTATCGTAAAGATCGATTACCGAAACGGTCTTGTCTTTGTGTTTTGTTTGGTGTTCCTGCGGTTTGCCGTAAAACAACTGCCATAATTTAAGCGGGATCAGTAATAAATGTCCTGACGACAAAACCGTTTTGATGAGCAGGCATAGAAAAACGATTGCTACGGAATCAGTCCAAGCAACATGATTTATCTTTGCGATTGCTGTCATTACCACTATAATCCCCATCCCTGCCATATTTGCATTCGCACCTTTACCGGTCTCCGGTATATCTTGCGGCATTTTCTCCCGCGTTTTCTTCCAGAACCATCCGTCTATAATACGG
>JAIRPZ010000087.1 GCA_031256755.1 Planctomycetaceae bacterium | reverse complement strand
AGCGGGAAGATGATTCGGCGGCATTGTCTTGTCCGATTTGGCGTTACGCTGTCTTTGCCGCATTGATATTGTCATTGACGGAATGGTGCCTCTGCCAGCGGCGGCGGCTGGAATAATTGGAATAACAGGAAAACCCTAGTGCAAAGGAGGAGAATAATGCGGGAAAGGTAAAAACCGCATAGCCAAAACAGATAGAGAATAACGACAAGAAGATTCGGCGAGGATAAAGCCAAAGCGTTACGGAGAAAATAAGGCAACGAGAGAGTGTCCGGCAAGGACTGCCTGCCCGCTGCGCGGCACTGTTTGTTTCCGCAAATGTCTCTGATACAATAACGCCCTGTTCATTTTTTTATCTGATGAAAACTTTGCATGGCAAACTATCTTATCGGGATTGACTGCGGTTCGACAATGGTCAAGGCAGCAATCTTTGACGAAACCGAAAAAGAATACGCCGTATCAAAGAGTTCCGGCGGGCATTTACGCAGTACAATAAACCGGACATCATGTATTGTGCCTTCCTGCACTTCGCCTTTGCCTGCGAATTGATGAGCATGGCGTGTAAACACTGCCCCGATTCAAAAGGATTGTCTTTTGCTCTTTTTTTGGTACAATACTCCCAAAATTTTTACCAAACGTTTTTCCTTTCGATGAACGCACCGGCAGACGGCAAATCCAATGAATCGCTCTCACTCTCCCAGCAGGAACTCGAAATCCTTCAATTCTGGAAGGAGAGGAATATTTACGAAAAATCACTCCAAAGCCGAAAAGACAGCAAACGCTTCGTCTTTTACGAAGGCCCCCCTACCGCCAACGGACTCCCCCACCCGGGACATTGTCTGACACGCGCTATCAAAGACCTCTATCCCCGCTACAAAACCATGAAAGGGTTTCTCTGCTCCCGGAAAGGAGGATGGGATACCCACGGACTCCCCGTCGAAGTCGAAGTGTGCAAAGAACTCGGTATTCATTCCAAAGAAGAAATCGAAAAATTCGGCATCGAACCCTTCATTCACAAATGTCAGGAAAGCGTCTTCCGCTACACAAAACAATGGGAAGAATTGACCGAACGGCTCGGTTTCTGGGTCAATCTCGAAGATGCCTACGTAACCTATCACCGCAGTTATGTCGAGTCCGTTTGGTGGGCATTAAAAACACTTTATGAACGAGGACTGCTTTATCAGGGACATAAAATCGTCTGGTGGTGGGCGCAGGGCGGAACCGCTCTGTCGTCCGGCGAAGTCGGGCAAGGATACCGGCAGACAGCCGACCCCAGCGTGTTTGTCCGTTTTCCCCTTATCAGTCCGCTCCCCGGCGGCGAATGGACAATGTTCAACGAGGACTCCGGCATCGCCGTTCATTCGCACGGTTCATTCAAATTCACCGGCGTAGTTGACCTGCTCGTTTGGACAACCACACCTTGGACGTTGCCGAGCAATCAGTTCACCGCCGTTCATCCCGATTTGAAATACGCCCTCGTGAAATGGTCGGACGAATCCGGCAACGCCGAAGACCGCCTCTGTCTTTTGGCAGAAGACCTCGTCGAACCCGTTGCCGGTAAAGTAAAAAAGAAAGCCGAAATTCTGGAAACATTTACCGGTAAGGATTTGGTCGGTCTCCGCTATCTGCCCCCCTTTCCCTTTTATTATGACCAACTCGGCAATCAGACCGGCACGCTCAAAAACGGTTCGCCCGAATTCACCGCATGGCGCGTTGTTCCCGCCGCTTTTGTGACCACCGAATCGGGAAGCGGTCTCGTTCACCAAGCCCCCGCTTTCGGCGAAGCCGACTTTGAAGTGCTGCAAAACGAGCAGGCACGTTTTCAGACCGGCGAAGGTCCCGAATTGATTTTCTGCGTTGCTCCCGACGGCAAATTCACCGATATTGCCGGACCGTATGCCGGAAAATGGGTCAAAGATGCCGACAAAGAAATTATCCGCGACATCAAATCAAAATCGCTCCTTTTTCATCAGGAACAGTATCTGCACGATTATCCTTTCTGCTGGCGAAGCGAAGAAGACCCGCTGATTCAGTATCCCCGCAAGAGTTGGTTCGTAAAAACAACGCAATTCAAAGAAGCCATGCTGGCAAACAATCAGCAAGTCAACTGGTATCCCGACCATATCAAAAACGGACGTTTCGGCAACTTTTTGGAATCCAACGTGGATTGGGCGTTGTCCCGTGAACGATACTGGGGAACACCGCTGCCGATTTGGGTTTGCGAAGAAACCGGTCAAGCCGAAGCGGTTGGTTCTTACGAAGAACTGCTGCAAAAGCCGGGCGTACAAGGCACGGACGTTTGGGAAAAGGCGAAAAAAGCCGACCCGAATCTGAACGAAGACTTGCTTGTTCACAAACCGTACATTGATGCGGTGACTTACGATTCTCCCTTTGCGTCCGGCAAGCGGATGCGCCGGGTTTCCGAAGTGATTGACTGCTGGTTCGATTCCGGCGCGATGCCGTTTGCGCAATGGGGTTTTCCGCATCAGCACAACAGTTTGACGCAGTTTCGGGAACATTTTCCGGCGGACTTCATCAGCGAAGCCATTGACCAGACGCGCGGCTGGTTTTACAGTCAACTTGCCATCAGCACAATGGTTTTCGACGGCTCGGCACCACCTTTCGGCGGCGTGGACGAAACCGCCGGCAAACCGCTGCCGCTGCCGCTGCCGCATCCTTTCCGAAACTGCATCGTTCTCGGTTTGATGCTCGGCGAAGACGGACAAAAAATGTCCAAAAGCAAGCGGAACTACCGCGAGCCGAAAGAAATCTTCGACAAATACGGAGCCGATGCGCTGCGCTGGTATTTTTACGCCAATCAGACCCCGTGGACAGCGATTCGGTACAGTGAATCCGCCATACGGGAAAGTTTGCCGGAATTCATTATCCGTCTGCAAAATGTCGTTTCGTTCTATGAAGTGTACAGCGGGATTGACGGATTCGAGCCGATGAAAATGGTTCATGCGGACGTTTTCCGGGACGATGACGGACAAATGAGTCCGTTCTGTCTTGCTTCGGCGAAAAATTCCGAAAAGCCGTATCGTTCTATCAAAGCGCGGGCGCAGTTGGATTACTGGATTCTCGGCGAACTCAACAAGACCATTCAACTGGTGACGGAAGCGATGGACCGATACGACCATTTTGCGGCGTGCGGTGCATTGAATGCTTTCGCTGATGCGCTGTCGAACTGGTATGTCCGGCGGAACCGGAACCGGTTCTGGTCATCGGCGGCGGAAGACGACCCGAAAAAAATCATGTCGAAGTACGATGCGTACTGGACGCTGTACGAATGTCTCATTATTGTTACGAAATTGATTGCGCCGTTTGTGCCGTTTCTGGCGGAAAATTTCTGGCAGCGTTTGGTGGTCAATGCGCCGCAGCCGCCGGAACTGGTGCCGCTTGAAAGCGTTCATCTTGCCGACTATCCGAAGGCGGACGCAAACCTGCTCAACGAAAAAATGCTGAACGAAATCAAACTGATGCGGGAAATTGTGTCGCTGGGGCGTGCGGCCCGTGCGGCCGGACATTTGAAAGTCCGGCAGCCGCTTGAAGGCATGAAAGTGATGTTTTCGGACAGCAATGCGGCAGACACTTTCTGGGGTTCGGACGTGATTGACAACGTCCGTGTCATTCAGGACGAATTGAACATTAAGGGAATGAAAGTGCTGGCGGACAAGGAAGAATTCAAAGAGTACGTTTCGTTCTCGGTTTTGCCGGACTTCAAAAAACTGGGACCGAAACTGGGGAAAAAACTGCCGGAAGTCAAAAAGATTCTTGCGGAGGCGGACGGTGCGTCCCTTCTTGCCGAAATGGACAAGAACAAGAAAATCGTTCTGAAACTTTCGGATGGCGATACGGAACTGACCGGCGAAGAGATTCAAATCCGTTTAACGGCGAAAGAGGGCTGGGCTGCGGCGCAGGGAGCGGGCTGTGTGGTTGTTCTGTCGACGGAACTGACGGAAGAATTGCTGTCGGAAGGGAAGGCGCGGGAGGTGGTGCGTTTGATTCAGGACCGCCGGAAGGAATTGAACTTGAACTACACGGACCGGATTCTGGTCGGAATTCAAACGGCATCGCGTACGATGGGGGAAGTCCTGCATAAACACATTGAATACATTAAAGGGGAAACGCTTGCGCTGGACTTGAAAAAGGGTGCCATCCCGGACTCGGAGGTCTTTCCTCACTGCATTGACGGCGACGAAATCTCGCTTTCCGTTGCGGCAGTGAAAGAGGAAGCGTGAAGACGGTAAATGAGGTTGCATAAAAATCTGTCCGGCGGTACAATGCGCCGGTTCTCTGTGACTTTTTGTGTTCTATGTTATCGCTGTTTTCGTTGTCTGTCGTACTGTTCTGGATCATTGCCGGCATCGTTCTTGTTCATTACACCGCTCTCTTTCTCTATCTGCACCGGATACGGCAGGATGTCTGGACAAAACCTGCCGGCGATTTCACGCCGAAAACAATGGTACTGCTCGCACTCCGCGGTGCCGATCCGTCGCTTGCCCGGACACTTGAAGCCGTTTTAACACAGGATTATCCGAATTACCGTGTCCGGTTTCTGATCGACTCCGCCGAAGACCCCGCTCTGCCGGCAGTGAAAGCAGCCGTCGCCAAAACCGGTGCCGATCACGCAGAAATAAAAATCATTACCGAACATTACCAAACCTGTGCGTTAAAATGCAATGCCCTTGTCCATGGCGTTGCCGATCTTGACCGTTCTTACGAAGCGGTGGCCGTGCTGGATGCCGACACGAATCCGCCGAAAGATTGGCTCAAACGTTTGGTTGAACCGCTTTCCGATGCCCGGTTTCCGGTGGCAAGCGGTGTCCGGTGGTACATTCCGGCAACACCGAACACCGGTTCGCTCGTCCGCTATCTTTGGAATGCTGCCGCCGTGTTTCAGCAAAATCTTTATCAAATCGCATGGGGCGGTTCAACGGCGTTCCGGCGGGAAATGTTCACCCAAGGAGGGCTGGGCGACCGCTGGAAATATACGATTACCGATGATACGCCCGTGCGGCACGTTGCCGGCGCACTCGGCGGACAAACGGCGTTTGTTTCCACACTTTTTCTTCCGAACCGGGAGGTTTGCACGCTTGCCGCTTTTCACCGCTGGGTCATGCGTCAGATGCTTTGCGTTAGATTATATCATCCGGCATGGAAAGCCGTGATCGGTCAAGCCGTTTTAATTACACTGCCGCTTATTGCCGTTTTTGTTACGTTAATAATCGGGATGGTGAACGCCAGTTTGCCGGTCATCGGCTGGTGTCTGGGAGCGATGGTGTTGTACTGGGCAGGAGTGTCCGGTACGGTGCCGTTTATGGAACATGCCGTCCGGCGGAAAATGCAGCAGCGGGGCGAAACCGTTCCGAAATGGACTTTCGACCGGACTTGGCGGACTTTTGCAGCCGTTCCGCTGACACAGGCGGTTTATACTTCGGCTTTGCTATGCCTTTTTTTTGTACGAAAAATTGAATGGCGCGGCGTACAATACGCTGTCGCCGGCAAAGATGTCCGGCTGCTCGAATACAAGCCCTATACCGGCACGTCCGCCGGCGAAGACAATCCGTCCTCGCTGTAAATGAACATAAAAAATGAACCGGCGGTGCCGCAGCGGCTGATTGATAAAACAGAAAGGGAGAAAAAACAATGCGTATAGCGATCATCGGTGCCGGTATCAGCGGATTTTCCGCCGCACGCCGTCTCCGGCAACTTCTGCCGGAGGCGGAACTTCGGATTTTCGACCGCCGGAACCGGATCGGCGGCGTTCTCGAAACGCTGCACAAGGACGGGCTGCAAATCGAACAAAGTGCCGACAATTTTATCACGACCGTTCCTTGGGGAATTCAACTCTGTAAAGAACTCGGACTCGAAAACGATCTTGTCCAAACTAATCCGAAAGTCCGGCGGACTTATGTTGTCCGAAACGGGAAAATGCATCTTTTACCCGACGGTTTTCTGATGATGGCACCGACAAAACTGATGCCGATGGCCATAACGCCGATTCTTTCACCGCTCGGAAAACTCCGTGCCGGTCTCGAACTTTTGATGCCTTCCCGAAAAGATGACATGGATGAAAGTATGGCATCATTTGTGAAACGGCGGCTTGGGCGGGAAGTGTATGAACGTCTTGTCGAACCGCTCGTCAGCGGCGTGTATGCAGCCGATATGGAAAAGTTGAGCGTTCTGGCAACGCTGCCCCGTTTTCGGGAAATGGAACGGCAATACGGCTCGCTGATTCGGGCAATGCAGCGGCAGTTAAAAGCGAACAAACAAGCCCGCCTTGCCGAACAGAGCGGCGCACGGTACAGCATGTTTATCACGCTCCGCAGCGGTTTGGCAACGCTCTGCCAAACGATTGCGGAACACTTGCAGCGGGATCGGTTTCCCGCGGCGATCCAACTCAACAAAGAAATAACGGCTGTTGAAAAAGCCGCCGGCGGCTGGCGGCTGGCGGGAGAAACTTTCGATGCGGTGATATATGCTTGTCCCGTTTCGGAAACGGCAAAATTGCTGCGGACAGCAGCGGCAGCAGAAGACGCATGTCCGGCAATGCTGCGTCCGCTGACAATGCTTGCTGATAAACTGTCCGGCATCGAACACGAAGGAACAGCGATTGCTACGTTTGCTTTTGATGCGGGGCAGATCAAGCAGGAGTTTCGCGGGATGGGCTTTGTTGTTCCGAAAATCGAAAACAATCCGATTTTAGCGGGCAGTTTCAGCAGTTTGAAGTATGAACACCGTGCGCCGAAAGATAAGTTTTTGATCCGTGTTTTTGCGGGCGGAGCAAGAAATCCGCATTTGGCGGACATGCCGGACAGCGATCTTGTCCCGATGTTATTCCGCGAGTTGCGGAAAATTATTCGGATAGACGGTGAACCGTTGTTTTCGGCGGTTTCGCACTGGGCTGGCACAATGCCGCAGTATCATGTCGGACACCGGGAGCGTGTGCGGGAAATTGAAAACATTATTGATTCGATGACTGGCATTGCTGTTGCGGGCAATGCGTTTCATGGTGTCGGAATTCCGAACTGTATCCAGAGCGGCTTTCAGGCGGCAGAAAAAATTGCCGCAGAATTAACGCGGCATTTAACAAAGACAAACGGCAATTAAAGTATAACTGCGGTTTTTGGAGAATCATCGCGTGTGTTGATAAATACAGTTTTCGGCAGTGAAGTATGTTCGTCCGAATGGGTAATCTGACGGTGTTTTGCGGACAATTTTGGAAAAAATGTGTTATTTTTCTGTTTTTTAAGGGGATTCCTCTTGACGGCGGCGGGACTTGAGGGCAAAATACGGGAAATTCAGGGTAGAAATGTGCGCTGCGAATATCTGCCGCCGGCAGAATATGTGCGGCGGATATCCGATTTGTTTTTTGCTGCCGCGTCGGCAGCAGCCGGAAATCCGACGAAAATTCGCATCGCCAAACCCATCAACAGGAGATTTTTATGTCCGAGAAAAAACCGCTGACGAAAACGCAGATTATTGCCGAACTTGCAGAAAGCACCCAACTTTCCAAAAAGGATGTCGCCCTCGTGGTCGATACGCTTTCTGAACTCATCAAAAAGAGCCTTGGGAAAAAAGGTGCCGGAATGTTCACCCTGCCCGGCGTGCTTAAGGTTTACAAACAGCACGTGAAAGCGAAACCCGCTCAAAAAGGGGTGCCGAATCCGCTCAAACCGGGAACGTTCATTGACCGTCCCGCCAAGCCCGCCCACGACCGCGTGAAAATCAAAGCCCTCAAAAGTTTGAAGGAAGTGGTCTAAACATTTATTTGTTTGGACACACTGCCTGCGGAATCGGCGGATAAACGAAACAGAAATGTTTTTAAGAGTCCGGTTTTTTGTACGGCAGGAGCGGCTCTGGAAGCCAGAATCATGAAATTCGCCTGCATTTCGGCAGCGTCTTCCATCATTTGCTGCTCATCAATACCGAAGACCGGACGCAAAACCGCCGACCGGCAAGTTGCATACATTGCCGAAGCGGGAGCGGATGTAATCACCGCCCCGCGCCTGGCCGTTGTTTCCCACCGTTTTTCTGCAACCGACAGCATTTCCGGCAATGTGCCGAATATCACCGGCGGACAATGGAGTAATTTTTCGATTCGGTTTTTCAGTCCGTCGGAAACAGCGGCGGCAGGAAATACACCCCACCATTCTTTATCCGCCTGCGGTATAACGGACTCCGGTTTCCGGCGTATGATTTCGATATGACGGTTCTGCAACTCTTCTTTTGCCGACGGTGTCAAAACAGATTGCGGAGAAATCAGAATTTGTTTTTTTGACGCATCCAAATGGCGGATATTTTCGAGCGAGATGACGCGAAGCGACCGGAACGTTTGATCGGCATCCGTTTCCGGTACGGACTGCGGACGGGCAGAAATCCGGGACTCCCGGCTGCAAACATCATTCAGCACATCACGGGCAATGCGGTCAATGTCTAATTCAAATGAAAACGGCATCGGATGAAAAAACAGTCATTGCTGAAAATTGATTCCTGAAATTTATTTTTGTTTCTCTTTCTCATCAATAATTCCGATAACCGACCACCGGATCGGCGTTTTTTTCGTACCGACAAGTTCCGAAGTAAAGAGACCGTCGCTGGTTATCATCACCGTATCGCCGGTTCCGGCACCGAGTTGATCGACGGCTAAAACAGGATGCGGATCGGAACGGACAATCAGCAGTTTCCAGCCGTCCAATGTCGGATGTTTAACCGTTGCCGATGCTGTTCCGATAACTTTTCCCGAAAGCATAGACGAGAAAGAAAAAGAGTGACCAATGCGGAAATCCGCTCAACTGTCATCGGCACATCGGGGCGTATTTCTTGAACACAACCCCTCAAACACGTCACCGCACCGCTGCGGCAACGCTTTTGTGCGGAAATCTTTACCACGTCAGCACAGTATTAAGAGAACCGAGGTGCGACACCGTATCGCCGCCGACACCGAAGTCGTAGTCCGCAAAAATCCGCCAATGCTGCGTGTACAGCACTGTACCGCCGACACCGACATCAAACCAGTTCTTACTCCATTTTGCACTGCGGACACCGGCAGCCGGTATGTCGCCCGCCGCTCCGTAAAACGTTGTCGGCGATAAAACCGAATCCTCGCCCGCTATCTGGCAAGAGTATTGCAGGCGAGTCCGCAGCCGCCAATATTTGCCGATAAGACCAATGCGGAACATTGCCGAATTCAAATCGTCCGGCGAAACCGATACCGCACCTAAATTCGCCACCGGCGACAGAAACGAGTCCGCCGAAACCGATTGGTAATCCAAAGCAAGGAGCGGAATCCACTCAAAATTCGGTCCCGCAAAACTCCGGTTTAATTCAAAACTCATAGAGACCGACTTACCGTTGAAATCGGTTTTCCCGCTGCTGTTTTTGTACAAATAACTCTGACTGCCGCCGCCGACCATAAAATTCGCCGTAATTCCGGCAAATGACGGCAGCCGCAGATACGCACCGAAAGTAAAATCATCGACATCCATTTTGCCCAGTGCGCTTTTGACGCTCGGTCTGCCGTATCCGAACACAAGACCGGCCACAGCGGCATTGTACAAATCCACGTCCGCACCAAACAGAAAACCGGCGCGGGTGATATCGTAACCGTCGTAAGTTGTATCGTCATCTTTTGTTGTTTCCAATGAACCATACGGATTGAACCAGACGTGAAAGCCCTCCCGAAACGGTGCCTGTCCGCGCACCGAAGAACCGAAAGGAAAACGCAGCGGACTGACACTGTCAAGGTGCCGGAAAACCGACCGGTACGGATGACTCATCGCGGCGCGCATCGCATTTCCCGCTAATTCGCCGACAAGCCCCTCCCGAACCGCTGTT
>JAIRPZ010000316.1 GCA_031256755.1 Planctomycetaceae bacterium | reverse complement strand
CCTTTGAGCGGCTTGGCTTCAAAAGAGCCGGTTTGTTTTTCCTGCCGTTTGAGTTGTTGAATCCATTGGCGGGACACTCCGAACTTTTCGACTGTTTTTCTTTCGGAACGTCCGTTGTGAATGTCGTTCATGACCATTGTCCGCAAGTCCATTAAATAGGCTTTTGCCATTTTGATCTCCTCCGTGAATTGACAAGTAAGGATAATATTAGAGCATTTTATCAAATATGGGACAAGAACAAAACGGATTATGCACTATTGAAAATCGCCCGTCCTGCTCCCGTCCGGCAGGTCAAACGCAGTATCAAAAAATCGGGCAGTGAGCCGGAAAAACGTTTCCGTGTCTTTAACAGAACAAATGTCGTTGCGGAATTTTCTCGCACCCGATTGACCGGCAGCATAGTGACAAACCGTTTTACGAATCAATGCCAACGCCGTATGTTCCTGAAACTGCCGCCGTAATGCGGTAAATTGCCGGATAATCATCGCGGCAATGTCTTTGCCCGCCGGTTCAGGATCGACCGGTTCTTCCCGCAATAACTGCCGAATCTGCCGGAATATCCAAGGACGTGCAATACTTCCGCGCCCGATCATAATGCCGTCCACAGGATAGTTCCGAAGCCGGAACACCCCCTCTTCCGCCGTACAAATATCACCGTTGCCGATCAGCGGAATTTTTTTTAACGCCGTTTTTACTTTTGCAATTTCTTCCCAATCGGCTTTTCCCCGATACATATCGGCAGCGGTTCTGCCATGAACGGTGATTCCGGCAGCACCGGCTGACTCAACCGCTGAAGCCACTTCAACAGCATTGAGTGTATCCCGTGTTCTGCCGAGCCGGATTTTTGCCGTTACCGGAACAGGAGCCGCAGCGGAAACAACTTTTTGTACGATATTGCCGATGCGTTCAGGGTATTGTAACAAAAAAGAACCGCTCGCACTTTTACCAGCGATTTGACGGGCAGGACAGCCGAAATTAATGTCGATGACGCTGACCCGAAAATCGAAAGCAAGTTTTGCCGCAAAAAAAGCAAGCATGCCCGGATCATTATCCCAAATCTGGACGGCAAGCGGACGCGGTTCTTCCCGTATTCCCCAAAGGCGGGACGGCGGTTCAAGACCATGCTGTTCTAATTCGATAAACGACCGTGCCGAAACCATTTCCGTCGCAATGAGATCGGCACCGCCCAAAATCCGCAGCAATTCCCGATGGGCATAGTTTGTATAACCCGCCATCGGCGCAGAATAAAGCCTATTTATCGGACTCTGTTTTATCAATAGCGTTGTTCCATAACCGTTCATTGCTATGATTGACAGAGTTTACTGATTTTTTCCTTTTTGTACACCGGTGCGAAACCTCAAGCAAGCGACATTAGCAAAGGAGGCGTTTTCAGAGGAGTGAAGCCATTTTTTTAACCGTTTGCCGGTTTATCAACCGATGCAGAATTGCTGTCTGCCGCCGATGTTGTTTCTCTTTATTGATTATTCTTATTCCGAATCGTTTTTACAAAAGCAGGAAGAATAAACAACAGATCATCATTATTAAACGACCAATCATGGACGCATTCGTGCGGTACGAATTCTCCTCCTGTTCTTGATCGCGGTAAGCCCAATAAAGCAGGACACCGGAACAGACAACAATAATGGCGAGAAGCAAATAGAACATTGTTATTGTTGGAGGGGAGGAAATTATCGGAAAAACTAATTTTCCTGATTTTTAGCAATTTTTTTGGGAAACCCGCAAGCAGGCGGTTTCGCAACAGGTCTAATGAAGGAATCATTTTTCCTTGCGGTCGTAATGTTCGACTTGCCCGTGCGATGCTTTTTCCGTTTTTGCCAACCGGCAATACAGAACCGGCAATGCAGCGGTCAGACGGCTTTCAACTCGCTTCGCCGGTTGCTGTTGAGCAGGTGAATTGCTGCTGCCAAACTGTTCACCGTTTCTTCAAAGTTGCCGACATTGGCGAGAACCGATAAATTGTTTTTCAGTTGATGTTCCAGTTGCAGCAACTGCGAGCGGGACTCCAAAACATTCCGAACCGTTTCGGTTTGCCGTGCCGTTTCCTGTTGCAGCAAAAGAATACCGGAGGTATTCTGCCGCAGTGTATCGCTGTACTGCCGGGCGGACTCTTTGATTTCCAGCAGCAATTCCGATTCGGCAATCGCGAGCGATTCGGCATGCCGTCCCAAATTTTCGTTCAATGCGGCAGCAAGCGATATTTTTAATGTGTCCGCAGATTGTGCCGTCATATCGGCGTAACGCCGGTCGGCAGCCGTCATCAACTCTTCCAAAGCGGCGGTCTGCCGTGCCGTCATTTGCTCAATAGTACCGGTCATTGTTTCCAGTATCTTTTTCACAAAAGCAAACTGTTCATCTTCTTTTCCGTGATTCGGTTCATAGCGTCCCCGCAGTTCCGCATCGGCAAGCCGATCTGTTTCGGCAAGCAGATTCATTTCTTCCCGATGAACAAGAAATTGTACAAAAAAGAGAAGCACATCGAGAGCAATGGCAAGACCGGTGGTATCAAAAGCGACCGCAAGTCCTGCCGACAGTTTTTGACTTGATTCGTTAATCGCATTCAGATCAAGGTTATCAAGAGCGGCGGTAATGCCGATGACTGTTCCGAGAAAGCCGAGCATGGGGACTGCCCAAAGAATCAAACGGACAAGACCGTAATCGGTATCGGCTTTGACCGCGGCATCTTCGGCAAGATTACGGATTTCTCCGTCAAGGTTGGCGGCGGAACGGCTGCGGCAGATCAAATGAAGCAAGGGCTTGAGCCGTACCGTCAAAGGAGAGGAACCTTTTTCTTTTTCATGTTTGAGAAGATATTCAATATCGGCATGAACCGCCGTTATCGGAACGGACTGCGGATACGGTTCGAGAACCGGCACGGACTTTAACGCCTTCCGCTGTAAAGACACTTGCGTATATTTCACCGCCAGAATAGCGATACCGATGAAAAACATCGCTGTCGTGATGTACTCAATCGGATGACCGGCAAAGTACCGCACCATCAGCGGCTGGCAAATCCATCCTTTATGAATGGCGGCGTAGAAGACAAAACTCATCAAGCCGCCGAGAACGACCGGAAACAAATTAGATGATGACAATTTCAAGGGAAAACTCCTTCGCTGGGTGGGGGGAAACGGCAGCCGATTGCGAAATTTCTACTTCCAGTATCGGCGCAATAGTCGCTAAAATTGATACAATCTGTAAAATCAATGCAATTACCGGACAACAGTATCGGCTGCGGCATCTTCGATGCTGATAATTTCGATTTTATCTGCTGTCGGTTCAAGCAGACGCAGGTTTTCGATACTGAACGATTCCGGTGAACTGACCGGCAGTGGCGGTGTGACCGGCAATTGGGGGACTGCGGGCGGTACAAGATCGCCGTCATTCGGCATGAACGGCATGGTGTCCGGTTCTGTTGCCGGTACTTTCCCGTTCGGTTTTGCCGGCGGAATAACCGGCATCGGCGTTGTTTCCTGTCGCGGACTGTTAATTAACTGGTTCAAATTCGGTATTGTTTCTCCCGGCGTGATCACCGGAATATCTGGTTTGATAGGTTGTTGGGGCTGCTGCGGCGGAATGCCTATGGGAGTTCCGGGCAGAGTGTGTTTCGGTATTTCCGTCGGCGAAGACGGCAAGCGGTCACCATGTCCGACCGAAACCGGCGTAGTTATGCCGTAATTTTCGGCATTCGTGAAATCTGCCGTCAGGTATTCACAGGACTGTCTGTTATTGCCGAACAGTACCGATCCTGACCGGTAAAACGGATCGCAGCCGCGGTAGTCGCCATTCCGATCAACGTATGCTGAAATACAGTAATCGTAGGGGGAAGAACACATCCGGCATCCGCCTGCTGCGGTCAAAACGGCGAAAACAAGCGGCAAGGAAAAATAAAATTTCAAGGATGTTTTAGAATAATTCGGAAACATTTTGAACAACAAAGGGGGGAGAGAGAAATAGGGGGAATCTTTCACCTAGTCCTTCTATATCGGCTGCACCGGCATTAAAATTGATTTAATCCGTAAAATCTTTGCATTTTACCGAAATTAACATTCAAGATTAGAACTCCGCTGCGTCGTGCCTCGCTGATGACCAAGTTTTGCCCATGCCGGCATTTTGCAGTTTGCCGCCTCTACGATGGCACAATCAAAGCAAAAAATGTCGATTGGAATTTGAACAAGGAAGACCGCAGGGAGTGAACAATAATCCGATGCAGGATGCTTATTAAGTTGCTAACAAACATTCAGATGGAACAAAATCGGGCGGACTATCAGCCCGATTTTTTGTCTTATTCATGCGGCATCACTAAAAACGAGTCGAAGTATTTCCGCT
>JAIRPZ010000086.1 GCA_031256755.1 Planctomycetaceae bacterium | reverse complement strand
ACGGTTGCTGCCGGCGGCAGTTGCAGGAAGCCGGAATACTGTGTACAATGAGAAAATGCATCCGATGATTCATACGTTTGCCGGACGAAAAACGGAACTTGCCCAATGGGCTGAACTTTTAGCCGATCCCGCTGCCGAAGGAAAAGCCGTCGTGGTTGTCGGCAAATATGGCATGGGCAAGACGTGGCTTCTCGAACAAATGATCCGGTCGGCGAAGGAGAGTAAAGACCTCTTATGTTTTGCCGCCCGGTATGTGATTGCCCCCGGCGAATCGCCCGGGATGGTTCTCCGCGTGATCCTCGATGATATGTTTCAGGCGGCGCGGTGCGAAGCCGGTTCGCTGAATACCGAAGGAAAACGTTTTGTGCAATGGCTTGATATGTACCGCAAACTCGGCGTGTTCACGCATCGCACCGGTTCGGACTTCCGGTTTCTCGAACAACTCCGGTTTGACCGGCAAAAAAATATCTTTGAACAGTTTGTCCGCCGTTTGCAGTTTTTTTCCTCGCTGCTGCCGCCGCACGGACGGCTTGTTTTCGCCATTGATCCTGAACTGGACACGCTGGCTGCCCGCGTGGAATTGTGGACGCAGGTGGTCAAAAAACTTCCTCCGAAAGTCATGTTCCTTTTTGCTCAGCGTTATAAAGATACGCTGACTGTCAACGAGGAATTCCGGTCGCAGAAAAATGTCTGTTTTATTCCTTCGCAGGCATTGCAGGTTCAGGGGCTTGCTGATTTGCAGGATTCCGAAACGGAACAGTTAATAGACGCTTATCAGCCGCTGTACAAAGAACGGCAAAAGAACGTTGACCGGTCGGTGCTGGCGGATCGGTTCAGAAAATACCGCAATCATCCTTACGCGGTTCATGCGGCGTTGGATTTAATGCTGTCCCCCGGTTTCACGGAAGCGGAACAACTGCCGGAAGAACCGATGCCTGCCGCTGTTTGTCCGATGCAGTGGAAGGGAATTACCGAACATCCTGTCCATCGGGAAGCCGCTTCGCTTTTTATGGCGTATGCGGTGCTGGAAGTCCCGACTCTTGACGAGATGGTCTGCTGGGTGGCGGATATCACCACACCGAAATTTCAGCAAATTCTGGCTGATCCGTTTTTTGCGTCGATGATCCGCAGCGAAGCGGACGGACGGCTGCTGTATCATCATCACTTAACGGCGTATATCCGGTCGCTGCTTTATACGCCGGACGGTACGCTCACCCCGGAAGCGATGGTGCTGCATCAGCGGGCGATGACCGGCTATGACGAATGGATGCAGCGGTCGCTGAAACCTGACCCGCTGGCAACTGTCCGTCTTGCGGAACATTCCCTTGCGGTCGGCGGTCCGATTTTGTTTGCCGGTGCGCTCAAAAAAAATAAGGAATCTTTTTTAACGCTGGGTTTTTATCAAACGTATGCCGCATTGATCGACAGGGCGTTAGCGTTGGTTTCGCCGCTTTCGGTCGAATATGCTGACCTGCATTACCAAATGGGGGATTTGCGGTCACGGCAGGGAGATTTTCAAACGGCGATGAGACATTACGAAGCATCGCTGCAAACATCGAGGAAACTTGGCGAACCGGAGCGTATTGCGACGGCACTTTTTGGTCTTGGCAAATTATCGCTTTCTCATCAGCGGCTTGTCGAAGCCGATATGTGGCTTCGGGATGCTATTGCTTATTTTGAGACCAACAATAATCAGGCGGAATTGGTTGAGGTTTATATCTGTGCGGCGGAGGTGCAATGGCTGCAAGGACGCACACGGGATGCCAATGATATTTTGGATGCGGCGCGGGATATTATCAAGGGAATCCGCAATAACCGGCATCAGGCAAAGTTGATGTCGGCGGTTTATTCGGCTTGGGGAAAAATGTACGAACAGGACGGGGATGTCGACCGGTCGGCGGAAATGTACAATCGTGCCATTGACCTGACGGCTTCTATTTATGATCAGGAGCAGGAGGCGGAACTTCGTGCTTCGTTGGGGGGAGTTTTTGAGCGGATCGGCAACTTAATATCTGCTGAAAAGAATCTTTCGCGGGCATTGGCGATTCATTCGGACTTAAAGAATCTGGGGGATTGGGCGAATGTTCATCTCCGGCTTGCGCGGGTGGCTGAATTGCAGGGCAAACCGCAGCAGAAAGCGTTCCATATTGAGCAGGCGAAAGCCATGTACGAACAATTGGGAAACGAAGATAAACTCAAAGAATTATCGTAGACGCAAAGGACCAAAAGCAGCGTTCCTTACGAAATGAAAAACCAATGTATTTTTCCCGAATTGTGATTTTCGGAGTCGGTTTAATCGGCGGTTCTATCGGTTTGGCAGTCAAAAAACGCCGAATTGCCGGTACCGTCATCGGTGTCAGCGATGATCCCGAAAGTTTGAACGCCGCTTTGGAACGGCATGCCATCGACTTTGCCGCTGCTAATCTCGATGAAGGTCTCAACACAAAACATCCGGCAGCCGTCAGACAATCCGAAACCGGCAGTCCGGTTTTGTCTTTGCAGCCGGAAGCCGAACTGATTGTTGTTGCCGTACCGGTCTCCCTCGTTCCCGATGTTGTTTGGCAAGCCGCTTCTGCCGTCAAAACCGGCGGGAACTACCGGAATGTGCTGATCACCGATGTCGGCAGTACCAAAGAAACCATTTGTTCCCGATTTGAATCCGCAACGCTTCCTAACGGCTGCCGGTTCATCGGTTCGCATCCGATTGCCGGCAAGGAAACCAGCGGCGTACAAAATGCGGACGCAGATTTGTTTGAAAACCGGCTTGCTGTTGTCACGCCGACTTCATCCGCACGCGATAGGGACATCGGCTCGCTGATTCGGTTTTGGCGTTCACTGGGTTCGGTGGCAGCGAGTATGTCTCCGGCAGAGCATGACCGGATATTAGCAAGAACGAGTCATTTGCCGCATTTATTGAGTGCGCTTTTGGCAGACCGGCTGCAAATGCAGGATGTCCGGTATACGGGTCCCGGCTATCACAGCACGACCCGGCTTGCGTCGGGGTTGCCGGAAATGTGGCGGGATATTGTGTCCCACAACACCGAGTCGATTTTGGAAGCCATTCGGGATTACGAGCATGCACTTCGGAATTTACGGGAAAAAATTGAGAGCGGCGATTGGGAGGCGGTCGAGCAGTTTCTTGAACACGCCAAACGTAATCGGGACGGACTGACCGGCAGCAGCCGGTCATAAAACACAGTCATTATGCGGCTTTTGCGGACGCTGCCGGAAATGTGCGTCGCATAGGATTGGCATCGATGAACGCTTTGATACCGCCGGTTACTGTCCGCTGTTCGGTTTCCGTCAGTTCCGGGAAAATCGGCAGGGCAAGCACTTCTCTGCTTGCCCGATAGGTTTCCGGCAGCGACTCTGCCGCATACCCTAAGGACCGGTAACATTCCTGTTCGTGCAAACCAAGCGGATAGTAAATTTCCGAGCCGATTTTCTTTTCCTGCAAGGATTTTCGCAATTCATCACGGAACCCGCCCGGTATACGGATCGTGTACTGATTCCAAACGTGCCGCCGGTTCGGCAGCGTTTTCGGCAAACCGATGATTTGATCCAAACCGGCTTCGGCGAACAATTCGGTGTATCGGTTTGCATTTTGGATACGCATCATTGTCCATCCTTCGAGATATTTCAATTTGACGTTGAGGACGGCGGCTTGAAACGAGTCGAGTCGGGAATTGATGCCGATAATGCTGTGATAATACCTCGGTTCCATTCCATGGACGTGCAGAAGCGAAAGCCGCTTGGCGAGACCGGCATTTCGGGTGGTGACGAGTCCGCCGTCGCCTGCGCCGCCGAGATTTTTTGTCGGATAAAAACTGAATGCGCCCATATCGCCCCAGGAACCGGCGCGCTGTCCGTCGAGTTCTGCTCCGATTGCCTGTGCGGCATCTTCGATCACGGTCAATCCGTGCAGGCGGGCAATCGAATTGAAACGGTTCATATCCGCCATTTGTCCGAAAAGATGAACGGGGATCATGGCTTTGGTGCGAAGTGTTACTTTTCCGGCGGCATCGGCGGGATTCATATTGAACGAATCGCGGTCGATGTCAACAAAAACCGGTTTTGCACCGAGCCGGCTGACGGCACTGGCGGTGGCAAAAAAGGTAAAACTCGGCACGAGAACTTCGTCACCGGGACTGATTTCGGCTGCCATGAGGGCGAGCAGGATTGCATCGCTGCCGGAAGCACAGGCAATGGCGTGTTCGGATTGGGAATACTGGGCGATATTTTGTTCAAGTGTTTTGACTTCGGGACCAAGCACAAAAGCACCGGAATCGCTGACTTTTTTGAGTGCATCGGTCAATTCATCTTTGATGGTTTCGTATTGTCTTTTCAGGTCGAGCAGGGCAACGCCCTTGTTTTCATTTTCTGCCGTTTGGTTGTTGAAATTGCCTTTCATCGGATTCGTCCTTGCATTAAATTGTGGAGAACATTGGCACAGCGGGCATTTGTTTTTCTGTTTGCCGGTTCTGCTGCCTGCGGGACGGACGATAGCGATTTGGGGACAGTGCGTCAAGGGAAGTTTTCCGCATTGGCAACTTTGGACAATTTTGCACGGGCGGCAAATTT
>JAIRPZ010000292.1 GCA_031256755.1 Planctomycetaceae bacterium | reverse complement strand
CCGGCAACGATGAAAAGAACAACGGGAAAACAGAATAACGAAACACCGCCCGCTCTCCGATGGACAATTTCTGTAGTTATGGCAATCGGTGTGCGACACGGGAACCTCTTGACAAATGCGGTTGCGGCTCCGATAATGGGCAGGACGATGCAAATCAAGCGAGAACAGATTATCCAACCGAAAGTACCATGGCAGCAAGCAAGAAAAAAGAACCTGCAAAAAAGCCCGAAAAAAAAGCCGGCTCCGGCAATTCCGGCGAACAAATAAAACAATTTTTTATCTATCACGGCGAAAAAATTGCTTTTGCCGTTTTTACAGCCGCAGCCTTGTGGCTGTCCGTTCAAGGTTTCGGCTTTCAATCGCTGAAGTGGCGCGCCAATGAATTGGAAGAAACGGCAGCAGATGCCGAAAACGGCATCCGCCGGAGTTCCCGCTCGGCTGCCGATGAAAATGTCAAGGTCTTCGACTACGCTCAATATGCGGAACAAATCAGCAAAACCATTCCGCTGGAACCCTATCAATTCACCGGTTCAAAATAACGCAAAAGCAACAGAAACAAAAGACAATGAGCAAATCGAAGAAAGCAAAAAACAAGCCGGAAAATACCAACGAGCGCACCATTGCCGAAAACCGGAAAGCCCGGCACGAATACAGCGTTCTTGATTCGATGGAATGCGGCATTGTCCTCGCCGGCAGCGAAGTCAAAAGTTTACGCAACGGTACCGCCGTTATCGGCGATGCCTACGGAAAAGTCCGAAACGGCGAAGTATGGCTTGTGAATTGCGACATTCCCGAATATGTCGAGGCAAACCGGTTCAATCACCGTCCGAAACGGGATCGGAAACTACTGCTGCATCGCCGCGAAATCCAGCGGTTTGCCATGCGGGCTTACGAAAAAGGGCTGACGCTCGTCCCCCTGAAAATGTATTTCAAAGAGGGAAAAGCGAAAGTATTGCTCGGTTTATGCAAAGGCAAACAGGAATTCGACAAACGCGCCGCAAAAAAGAAAGCCGAAACCGAACGGGGCTTGCGTCTGTCCATGATGAAAAGAAAATGACCCTTGATCTTTACCGGAAGTCATGATATAATGTATTTTCCAATATTTTTCTCTAGGAAGGCATGCAGTCGGAACAAGCGCACGTTATCCTGTCGCAAAACGGCGAACAAAAACAGGTTTACTCCTTTACCGGACAAACTGTAACCACCGTCGGACGCGATCCGGAAAATACGATTTCGTTTCTTGATGACCGGTGCAGCCGGTTTCATGCGAAGTTTTTTTTCAGCGACGGACAATGGTACATACAAGATTTGGGGAGCCGGAACGGAACTTTTGTTGACGGAACTCTTGCCGGTTCTGGTGCGTATCCGCTCCAATCCGGTCAGCGGGTGCAAATCGGACACGCCTTTTTACAATTCGGCTGCGGTTCTCCCGGCGAACTGGACACCGTGCAAAGTACCGGCAGCGGCGGCAGTGGTGGCAGTGGCGGTTCGCCCGGACACCACTCCGGCGTTTTAGGAATCAGTACGTCATTGCTCGGACCGGCAGCAGGCGGAATTGAAAAGGAATCGGAGGTTATTCACCAAAGCAATCACGCCTCTATTCTCGCCGGCGACAAAAAAGAGGGGGGATTACCGGTCACCAAAACAGGATTCGGTTCCATCGAAATGTGCCGTCTGGCCTATCAACTCGGTCAGGCGGAAGACGTGGACAGCATTGCCAAAACCGCACTGAACGGGCTGCTCGGTGCAACGGAATCCGAAGGAGTCGGACTCTGGCTTTTCCCGTACAGTTTGCGGGCGCAGCAGCGGGCATCGGATGTCCGGCTTGTTTCGTCGGCAACGATCAACAAAATCCCCTACATGCCGATTTCGTCCGCGCTTGTCCGTATGGTTTTTGAAAATCAGCAGGCGGTTCTGATCCGCGAAAACCCGGATACCGGAACAAAAACACGCCGCGTCAAATCGCAAAGTCCTTCGGATTCCGCCAGTTTGAACAATACGATTGTGGCTCCGGTACGCGATCAAAACAGCGTACTCGGCATTCTGCACCTTTATACGGTTTCCGAAGGAAAATATCTGGACGAATCCGATCTGGAATATTCGCTTGCCATTGCGGATACTATCGGTGTTGCGCTGGCGCATATTAACAAACAGAAAGAGTTGGCGGCAACGCTTACCCAAGCCCGAAAGGAAAATCTCAATCTTCGGGAAATATTACAGGTGAACAGTGAAATTGTCGGCAACAGCCCGCAAATGCAGATGGTTCACCACCTGATTGCCCGTGCTGCCGAAGGCAAAACCGCCCTGCTCATTCGGGGAGAAAGCGGAACCGGAAAAGAACTTATCGCCCGCGCCGTCCATTTGGCGAGTTCCCGGAAATCCAAACCGCTGATCTGTTTGAACTGTGCGGCGATTTCGGATACTTTGCTGGAAAGTGAACTTTTCGGACACGAAAAAGGAGCGTTTACCGGTGCGACCGACCGCAAAATCGGTAAATTTGAAGCCGCTGATTCCGGGACGCTTTTTCTTGACGAAATCGGGGAAATGACTCCCGGTTTGCAGGCGAAAATGCTTCGGGTGCTGGAAACCAGTTCGTTTGAGCGTGTCGGCGGGAATACAACGATTTCGGTTGATGTCCGCATCATTACGGCGACCAACCGTGATTTGGAAAAAGAGGTTGCGGCGGGAAAATTCCGGCACGATTTATTTTTCCGGCTTCGGGTTTTGGAAATTATTGTTCCGCCGCTGCGGAAGCGTCCGACCGATATACCGACTTTGGCGGAATTTTTCCTGAACCGGTTTTGTCAGGAAACGGGGAAAAAATACAACGGATTTGATCCGGCGGCAATGAAGACGTTAATGTCTTACCGCTGGCCCGGCAATGTCCGAGAACTGAAAAACATCATTGAGCGGGCGGTTGTTCTCGGTTCCGATTCACTCATTCTGGAACAGGATTTACTGCTGTCCAAATTGAATACAACCGGAGAAAGCCAAATCCTGACGGCGGATAAGCAGCCGGAGATATTTATTCCGCTGTCGCTGGACGATATAGAGAAGAACCATATCATTCGGACTCTGGAACACTGCGAATGGAATAAAAGTTTAGCGGCAAAGCATCTTGGAATTGAGCGGACAACGCTTGACCGGAAAATTAAACGTTACAATATTGAGAGTTGACAATGTCCCTTTATCAAATGATGACCAAGCCGCTGGGGCTGCCGGAACTGGGGCAACTCTTCTTTTCGGACGACCGGATTCTTCTTGTTCCTGATGCGTTTTATGCGGCGGAACATGATGTTCTTCTCGACATCACCGGTATTTTCCTCGAACATGGGGCGGAACCGCCGCAGATAACGCTTCTTTTCACGGATGCGGATACCGGAGCGGATTCTTTGCGGCAGCGTTTGCCAGCCGGTGCGGGAATCCATATTCATCAGCCCGGCAAGGAATCGGAACTTGCCCGGCTTGGGGTAAATGACAAAGATGAACCGGTGATGCTGAACCGGACGCTGATCGATGCAGATTTGATTTTGACTATCGGTAAATTTGCGGCTGTGCCGGGGAAAAACGATTTCGGGATTCATTCGGCGGTTTTCCCGCGGTTTTCCGGTTTGGAAACGGTGCAGCGGTTTCAAGCGTCCAGAGTGGCGAAAAGAAAATTGAAGGAGGAAGCCGATCAGGCGGCTTCGATGCTGGGTATTATTTTCACGGTACAATTTTTGCACCGGAAGGACAAGACAACGCGTATTGCTGCCGGTTTGCCGCATCTTGTCGAAAACTTTTTGCGGGCATACGGATAGATGCCGGTACTATGCCGGCGGTGCTGTGTCTGGGGCTTGACTGTTTATAAGGAGAATTTGATGATGCTTGTTTTAGGAACCCGTAACCGGAAAAAAGGAGCGGAATTGGCGGAATTGCTGGCTCCGTACCGCATTGAAATCCGCACACTGGCGGACTTCGCTCAAAAACTTGACGTTACCGAAGATGGTCAAACGTTTATGGATAATGCCAAAAAGAAGGCAGCGGAACAGGCAAAGTTTCTTCATGCATGGGTTATCGGTGAAGACAGCGGTTTGTGTGTTGATGCGTTGGACGGTGCGCCCGGTGTATTTTCGGCACGGTTTGCCGCGTTTTCCGGCAGTCCGAATGTTTCCGGCAACGTTTCGGAAAATGCGTCCGATGAGGACAATAATCAACGGCTGCTTGAAAAATTAGCGGCTGTTCCGCCAGACAAGCGGACTGCCCGTTATGTCTGCACGGCGGCGTTGTCTGACCCGGAAGGAAATATCCGGGGCGAGGTTCAGGGGATTTGCCGGGGACGGATTTTATCGGCACCGGAGGGAACCGGCGGATTCGGGTATGATCCGCTTTTTGAAATCTCCGAGTACCATCGGACATTCGGTTTGCTGCCTTCTGTTGTCAAACAAATGATCAGTCACCGGGCAAGAGCCATGCGGAAATTGATCCCGATTATTCTTCAGGAAACCGCCGCACCGGATGCAAGTTTTGTTTAATACAGGAGAATTTCTCATGCGGTTTGCTTTGGTTTCTGTCTTTATCTTTTTCGTTTTCCTTTTTGCAGGTACAGCGGTTTTCGCTGCTGATGTCGAACCGCTGCCCGTTCCGGCGAAGTTTATTGTTTCCATAACTTCGGACAACTCCGGCGGTGTCTGGCTCGGCAGCGAAGATGACGGCGTTTTTCGTTGCGATAATAACGGCAACGTAAAACAGTATACAACGAAAGACGGACTCGGCGACGATAACGGTTATGCCCTTGCCGTTGACCGGCAGAACCGCCTTTGGGTCGGACATCAATACAGCGGCGTTTCCGTTTTCAACGGCAAAAAATGGCAGAATGATGACGTGATTGACGGTCCTGTCGGCGAGCGGATTTTTGATATTCAAATCTGCCCCGTTGACGGAGACGTTTGGATTGCAACTTCTGCCGGTTTAGCCGAGTCTGATAAAATGTTACAAAAAATCCGGTTTGTACGTGGCAAGGATTATGCCGATAAAGTACGCGGACTTTACGGCGGTGCGCCGAAAGACTGGAAAGAATGTACGCCGGAAGTGAATACCATACCAATCCGGTCAACTCTAGTCAAAACGCTCATTGCAAGCGAACAGGGCAAAATTCAATTTTTGGAAAACGGGACGGAACAAAAAAGATAGTATCCCTCTATCGGTTCTTGAGAGAAGACAAGATGTCTATTTTCCCGCTCGTAATCTTACTGTTCCGGTGATTCCTGATTCGGTGAGTGGGGTTTTTGCCGTTAACTTCGTAATGTTGGTACGCGTTGTCCGTTTGTCTTCCGGCAGCGAAGCATCACCGATGATGCGGTTCGACCAGTGATTCGCCACCTCAATCTCAATCCGGTTTTTGCCTTCCTTCCACAGAGACGTAATGTCCAAACGATACGGTGCCGCCCAAATCGTTCCCGCTGATTTGCCGTTGATTTTCACCTCCGCAAATTCACGGACTCCCTCCAATTCAAGGAAAAGACGCTCATTGTCCGCAACGTTCATTTCCGCCTCGTTTGTATAAACAGCAATGCCGCTGAAATACTTCACATCGGGGTCGCT
>JAIRPZ010000290.1 GCA_031256755.1 Planctomycetaceae bacterium | reverse complement strand
TGCCGGCAGCCGATTTGATGACCGTTGCGGCGTAATCTTTTTCGGCAACGGAGCAATCAACGGTTCGGTCTTTGGCGGCAGCGGGCCGATTGTCTCTGTATATTCCGGTATCGTTGCCGTCCAATTCTTGAACGCGGCTTGATCGCCCGGAAAATCTGTAACACTGTCTAAATCCGTAACCGGAATACCATCAGGATATTTTTCGTTTGCCCACGCAATAAATTCTTCAACATTGACGACACCGGGAATACCGCCGGTAAGCGTACCGGCGTATGTGTTCCAATCCTCACGAACCCAGTTGCCGGTCTTTGGTGGCAGCGGGCCGATTGTCTCTGTATATTCCGGTATCGTTGCCGCCCATGTTTTGAACTTTTCCAGATCATCGCCCGGAAAACCTTCAATGGGCTTTTCTAAATCCGCCACCGGAATACCGTCAGGATATTTTTCGTTTGCCCACGCAATAAATTCTTCAACATTGGCGACACCGGGAATACCGCCGGTAAGCGTACCGGCGTATGTGTTCCAATCCGCAAGAACCCAGTTGCCGGTCTTTGGCGGCAGCGGGCCGATTGTCTCTGTATATTCCGGTATCGTTGCCGCCCATGTTTTGAACTTTTCCAGATCATCACCCGGAAAACCTTCAATGGGCTTTTCTAAATCCGCCACCGGAATACCATCAGGATATTTTTCGTTTGCCCACGCAATAAATTCTTCAACATTGGCGACACCGGGAATACCGCCGGTAAGCGTACCGGCGTATGTGTTCCAATCCGCAAGAACCCAGTTGCCGGCGGTCGGCGGCGGTGGAGACGATGCACTACCCTGCGGCTGTGTTCCAACAACTTTTTTGTATTCCGTTATGTCCGCCGCCCACTTCTTGAACGCGGCTTGATCGCCCGGAAAACCTTCAATGGGATTCTCTAAATCCGCCACCGGAATACCGTAACGGTAATGATCGTTTGCCCATGCAATAAAGACAGGCAAATCATCAATACCGTCGGGGACAGCACCGTATGTTTCCCAATCGGCAAGAACCCAAGTGAGCGGCAGTGCCGGAATCCCGTTGTAAAAATTGTCCCGCGCCCATGCCAAAAACGGTTTGATATAAAAAACCGGTTCTCCTTTTTTTGTTACAATTAAGTCATGGCGGTTGGAAGCCGTTTGTCCGCTTCGGATAGCCCATGCCTGCCATGCTTTAAGATCCCACGCCGCCGTATTTTCACCGGAACCGGGCGGCACATTGGGAATTCCGTTTGGAAATTTCTCTTTTGCCCAAGCGAGAAATTGCGCATTGCTTGGAATGCCGACAGGGACACCGCCGATGCGTCCGCCGGTCTCTGCGTTTTTGGCAATAAAATGACCCTCGTCATCCAACTTTGGAATGGCATAGCCGTCGGTATTGAGTGTGGGTTTGCCGTCATCGTTCACTTCGACTTCAACGAGATAATAAGCCCAAGCCGCTGCGTCCCATCGAACTGCCTTCTCCCCGGTCGGCGGCAGCGTACCGATTTTTACCGCATATTCCACTTGTTTCGCAGCCCATTTCTGGAACGCTGCCTGATTACCCGGAAAATTTTCGATGGGACTCTCTAAATCTGCCGCCAAAATACCGTCAGGATAGTTGATGTTTGCCCACGATGTAAAAACTGCTGCATTGGCGATACCGGGAATACCGCCGTTATCGGCTGCCCACGTCTCCCAAGCGGCACGCACCCAATTACCGGTCGGAGCGTCGGCCTTTGCTGCCGCACTAACGGCAAATGCAGGAATGATAAACAAAAAGAGGAAAATATATTTTTTCATATCCGTATGATCAATGTTTCTGTTAGATTTTCAGGAACAGGGTTATTTTAACGTGGAAAGCGGCGTTTTGCAAATAAATACCGCCAAGATTACAAAAATTGCGTACACTGTCTGACATTACATTCGTTCCGAAACGCCGCTGATCCCAAATATGCGGATGGAAAACGCAAAAAACAGAAACAAAAATACCCGAAACCGGCGCAAAGCAATGCCTATTGAGAACAAGAAACGCCGGTTTCTGCCGGTGCCGGTTAAAACGGCACATCATCCCCTTCCGGCGGCATATCGTAGTAATCCTGCTGCGGTGCGGACTGCTGGTAAGATGCGGAACTTCGGCTTGAACCTTGCGAACCGGAACGGGAATACGTTCCCGAATAACTGCCGGATTCTCCTTCGCCCCCTCTATTTCCGCCGCCGACAAGAACAACCCGGTCGCCGATGACCTTTAACTTCGAGCGTTTTTGACCTTCCGCTTCCCAAGTGTCCTGCTTGAGCCGTCCTTCAACCAAAATCGGTGTTCCTTTTTGAGTGAATTCGCAGGCAATTTCCGCCTGCCGTCCCCAAAGTGTGATGTCCACAAAGGTGACTTCATCTTTCCATTCACCGCTTTCCGTCTTCCGCCGGTCATTGACCGCCAGTCCGATGTCCGTAACGGCAAGTCCTGACGGAATATGCCGCAATTCCGGGCTTCTCGTCAAATTGCCCATTAAAACGACTCTGTTGAAACTTGCCATAACGATTCTCCCAATAAACGGTTATTCTTCCTCTTCAAGAACGGCTTCGACAACGGAAACCGGTTCTTCATCGGTAATCTCGGCATGCGTACCGGCGTGCTTATGACCCGCTTTTGCATGCTCAACAAGCGTGTCTACAAGACGGGGATCAACGTGCAAAATCAAAAAACGGAGGATACTGCCGCTCAATTGAAACTGCCGCGTCAGGTCTTTCACCGCAGACGGATCAATCTTAAAATAGGCAAGCCAGTAAGCACCGCGGCGATGTCCCTTTACCGGATAAGCGAGTTTTCGTTCATCCCAAAGACGGCTGAGGAGAACTTCTCCGCCCAACTGTTCGACAATGCCGGCAACCTGACCGGACACTGCGTCTGCTTCTTTTGCATAGAGATCCGGCTCAAAAATAAACAACCCTTCGTAAACGTTTAATGCCATAAAATGGGGTTCTGGTTCGATAAAATCGAGTTTATTTCACTTTGTGCTAACCATTCTACCAAAAAATTACTTTTTTTGAAGGGGGGAGCATCCCCGCCGGTTTTTTAGACATTTTTCCCGAAACGCAATAAGAAGGTGAGGAGACAATACGTCCCCGGTAGAATTGGGCAATTGATAATGAAAAAGGATAAAGTAAAGTGAAACGTGCAAAATATGTCCATACAGGCAAACACCCGAAGGATGATTACACCCCCGGAACAACGATTTTCAGCGGCAAATTCGGGTGATCAACGAATTGAAACCGTATCCCGTAAATGTTGTGCAAATGTCCGGCATCCATTAAGTAGTCCGGGCTGCCGTCAAAAACAATTCGGCCTTCCGAAACGGCAAGCACATGAGTTGCATCCGATAATGCCCGGTTGACATCGTGGGTAACTTCGATAATCGTTTTTCCATGCTGCTGATTGAGCGACCGCAGCAATTGTCCGATTTCGCTCTGATATTTGTAATCCAGATACGTTGTCGGCTCGTCCAAAAATAAAATGTCGGCCTGCTGGACTAATGCGGCCGCAAGATTGACCTTCTGCATTTCGCCGCCGCTCAATGTTTCAGCCGACCGTTCCGCCAGAGATGAAATGCCCATCGTCTCCATTGCCTCATCAATAATGTTCCGGTCTTCACGGGAAAGAGGCGAGAGCCAGCCGAGATGCGGATAACGCCCCATTTCCACCAGTTGCCGGACGGTAAAAGCAAAGGGTACTGATGTTCCCTGATGTACGAAGGCGATCCGGCGTGCCAGCATCAGCGGCGGAATCGTCTGCAATGGGACGCTGCCGAGCCGGATTTCACCGGACCAGCCGGTTAGAATGTTGTCAAGGCATTTCAGCAGCGTTGTTTTGCCGGCACCGTTTGGTCCGATGACCGTCAGATAGGCACCCTTTTTCACGTCAAAGGAAATATCTTGCAGCAGCAAACGCTCGCCCGCCGTCAGTGTCAAATGCCGGACAGAAAGAGACAAAGGAATTACCGGAAACATAAAACAGCAAAAGGAAAAGGGCGGGAACATTATACTTTTCCCGCGTCCGAATTACCAACGGCACCGCCTGCGCCGCACGCCGCCGGCAATTTCGCCCGTTTCACGAAATAAGCGTTTACGGCTTTTCGACAACGATTTCAAAGAAATTCTTTTTGCTGCCCTTTCGGACTTCAAAAGAGATTCCCGATGTCGCTGCCGAATGGAAACGCTCTGCAATTAACGGGTTTTCTACCATGTCAAGTTCCTGCACCGACACCTGATAAATACC
>JAIRPZ010000195.1 GCA_031256755.1 Planctomycetaceae bacterium | reverse complement strand
CGGCAGCAAGAAAAAGAAATTTTAACAGGATTGACAGGATTCACATGATTTTACAGGATAATGTTTTCATTTCTATTTCTAATTATCAATTTTCCATTATCAATTATCAATTATCAATATGCCCGTCCGGCAAGGACTCCTGTCAATCCTGTAAATCCTGTAAATCCTGTTAAATTTTTCTTTTTCTTTTTTTTAACAGGATAACAGGATTAAACAAGATATTTTTTGAACCGTGCTTTTGCCCCAATAGGACGGGAATAATGTACAGAAAATTTAGAAATCCCCCTAGAGCAGCACGCCTGCCTCCGGCAGGGCATTTTTGTGATATAATGAGCAAAGTTTTTCCTGTCACTTTTGATATTCCTTTCCGAATATGACAACTAATACTTCTCCAAACATGACAAACAATACTTCCCGCCGCCGTTTTCTTAAAGAATCCACTTTAGGCATTGCCGCTGCCGCCGTACCGGCAGAGTTATTCCCGCTGTCCGCAAGTGTCCGTGCGCAGGAGAACAGGGCAAAAACCACCGTTCCGAATCCGAACAGCAAAATCGGACTTGCCGTTATCGGAACCGGCGGACGCGCCAAATCACATCTCGCCTACTTCCAAAAAGACCCCCGCGTGACGATCCTGTACATCGTCGATCCCGATCCCAAACGGCTGGACAGCAAACTCATCGACTCCATCGCCGAAACACAAAACGGTCTGAAACCGAAAGCCGTTGCCGATATGCGGAACGCCCTGGATGACAACGCCGTTGACGCAATTACCTGCGCAACCACAAACCACTGGCACGCTCTGACCGGTATTTGGGCATTGCAGGCGGGAAAACACGCGTATCTTGAAAAGCCGATCAGCCACAACATTTACGAAGGACTTGCCCTCGAAGCCGCCGTGAAAAAATACAAAAAGGTCATTCAAACCGGTACACAATGCCGCTCCAATCCGGCAAATATCGAAGCAGTCGCCTTTGTTCAGAGCGGCGGTATCGGCGAAGTAAAATTTGCCAGAGGACTTTGCTACAAACGGCGGAAAGCCATCGGTGCGTTGGGAAAATATCCGGTTCCCAAAGGCATTGATTACAATTTGTGGAGCGGACCGGCACCGATCATTGATCCGGTCACCCGCCCGAATTTTCATTACGACTGGCATTGGCAGCGTTTGTACGGCAACGGCGATCTCGGTAATCAGGGACCGCATCAAACCGACATTGCCCGGTGGCATCTCGGACTCGACCGTTTCCCCAATGCAATTCTGACCTACGGCGGACGGCTCGGTTACGATAAAGAAAATCCCGATAAAAACAACCCGAATTACGTTGATGCCGGCGACACCGCCAATACCGAAATCACGGTCTATGATTACGGCGATAAATGCATCGTGTTTGAAACGCGGGGACTGCAAACGCTGCCGCTGACGATTCCGAAGGCAAAGCCGGACGATAAACTGGCCGGTGCGTCTATCGGTGTCATCGTTTACGGCAGCAAAGGGTATCTTGTGCAGTCCGCTTACGAGCGTTCCGCCGCCTACGATTTGGACGGCAATCTCATCAAAAAGTTTGAAGGCGGCAGCGATGCGTCTCACTACAAGAACTTCATCGAAGCCGTGATGGCCGGCGATCCGTCCAAAGTAACGGCACCGGCGCGGTGCGGTTCACTGTCGGCGGCGATGAGTCATCTCGGCAACATTTCCTATTATCTTGGCGAAAAGAACAAAGTTTCCGTTGCCGAAGTGAAAACCGCACTGAAACAGATCAAATGTCTGGACGACATCGAGGCAACGGTGGATCGGACGGAAGTCCATTTGAAGACGAGCGGTGTGGATTTGACGAAAACGCCTCTTTCGATGGGAACGCTGCTCCAATACGACAGCACCGCCAACAAATTCACCGGCGAGGCAGCGGCGGCGGCAAACGAAATGCTGACGCGGGAATACCGCAAGCCGTTTGTTGTTCCGAAACCGGAAGAGGTTTAAGAGGTATGGATTCCTTTTATTTGATTTTCGGAATCGGCATTGCCGGCGGTTTGGGATCGCTTGCCCGCTACGGTACGGGACTCGGAGCGGCGGCAATCTTCGGAACCGCCTATCCTTTCGGAACGCTGATCGTGAACGTTGCCGGCAGTTTTCTTTTCGGATTTTGTGCCGGTACGGCGGTGATACCGGCGGCGTGGAAACCCGTTTTACTCATCGGATTTCTGGGCGGTTTTACAACCTTTTCCGCATTGGCTTTTGAAAATTATCACTTCCTGACGCAGCAGCGGTATTTTGTTTTTGCGGTTCATTTATTGGGACAAAACATACTGGGCATTGCCGCTGTTCTGGCGGGAATGACGGCTGCCCCGTATGTGATCGGCGTATTAACCTGTTTCTCCGGCGGAAGAACAGGATAAAAGGTTCATTTTTCCATTCTGCGGAAAACGGACGGTTTCTTGCATTTCCCGAAACGCATGGTAAAATGGCATACTTTGATAAACATCTCCAACTTAAATTCCCACTATGTTAAACAAAATGAAAATCAGTTCCAAATTAACCGTCGGCTTTCTGACGGTGCTTTTCCTCCTCGTTGCCGTCGGTGTCGCCGGCTACTGGGCCATCGAGAGTATCAATGCCGCCCTTGAGCGGTCCATGCAGCAATTATCCGTGTCGCAGTCGCTCGGCTCCGCCACCGATAATATCTACCTCGCCCAAACCGCTTCCGCGTATCATGTTGTTACAAAGGATACTGCCTACAGCGATTTGGTGACGAAGCGGCTTACCGAAGCTCTTAAATTCGCTAAAGAGACACAAGAGGTGATGCGGACGGAAAAAAACAAGACCGAAATGCAGAAAATCATTAAAGGAACGGAAGAGTTCGTCAACATTGACAACGAACTCCATGAATTGACGGTGAAGTCAAACAAGGAAAACGAGAACGTCCTCAAACTGTCAGAAGACCTCCAAGGCAAAATCCACGAACTGATTGCTCTTGCCTACGATGTTTATGCCGGTTTCGAAAAGGAAGGCAAACCCCTCACGATGGTTCACGTGAAAAATTATGCGGCAGCCACTTCGCTCCTTGAAGACCTCGAAACCATCCGGCGGCAGCGGCGCGACCTTATCATCATTCTGAACAATCCGAAACTCGTCAAAGAACGGGAGGAGGGACTCGCCGAAATCAATAAACAGTTTGACGAGTTTACCCAAAAAGTCAACAAACTCGGCGAAACATTCGTTTCCGAAAAAGCGAAAAAAATGATTGCCGACATCGTTGGTCCTGTTAAACAATGGCAGACCACCACGAAAGATAACGTGGCCGACATGGTCAAACAGTCCGCTTTGCAGGATAGGCTGCTGGCCATAGGCAAAGAAGCCGAAGAATCGGCGAATACCTTGATAAGCAACATCGACAAAACGGTTGCAGACCTGAAAGAGTCCTCGGCACAAACGGTTTCCTTTGCTGCCAACAGCATTATCGTTCTGTCCGTTGTTGCCGTCATTGTCGGCATTATCTGCGCTCTTGTTCTGACCACGAACATCACGAGCGGCATTAAAATTGCCGTGAATATGATGAAGAAAATCGTCAGCGAAGGGGACTTGACGTTTGAAATTGACCAGAGTTTCCTCCGGCG
>JAIRPZ010000073.1 GCA_031256755.1 Planctomycetaceae bacterium | reverse complement strand
AACTTATAATCAAGATTCGGCAGCGGTTCAATGCCGAAATTGTCCTTCAGACTTTTGGTCGGACGGATTTCCTGCACCAAAGACAAAAAAAGCCGAAGAACCGTAATCTGCACCGCCATCGGCTGAATGTCGGCTCCGTAAATAACGTTACGCAAAATCTCCAATTTCCGTTTATAACGTTCCGTTTGCGGCAGCGTTTTTTCCGGGTCGAGCCGCCGCATCAATTCATTCATCACCGCACAGGGAAATGCCCCCGAACCGCACGCCGGGTCAAATATCTTCAGCGATAACAGCGTTTGAATCTTCTGCTCTTCGTCCTGCGCCCCGCTGTTGGTTATCGAATAATCCAAACATTCCCGAACCATATAGTCCACGATTTCACGCGGCGTGTAATAACTGCCGGTGATTTTCCGGCGGTTCTCTTTCGAATCCGCATCAATGCACGCCAGCAGCGATTCAAACATTCTGCCGATGAATTCCGGGTCAATCAGTTCTGTTCCGTCCGACTCGTCCAGCGTGTATTTGTAGCCGGATAAAATACGGATAATCCCTTTCACCGGATAATTGCCGCCGAGTTCTTCAAGCATTCTTGTCCGTGTTTCGGAAAAAAAGTAATCGTCATTTAAGGCGAAATCGTCTCCCGGATGTTCAAGGAAAATACCGCCGTTAAGGAACGGTATTTTATTTAATTGTTCTTTAACTTTGACCGGCTGTTTCATCAGATTTTTGTTTTCCCATTCGTTTCGCCGTTCCGCCGGCGCGTTGAGCGCATGGAAAAACAGATTGCAGAGAACGGCTTTGTAATAGCGGAATTCATTTTCTTTAAGATTTTCGTCAATCCATGTTTCGCGGAACAGTTCATCGGGAACAATTTCTTTTTCCCGCAGGAAGAAGAGAAAAAGCAGGCGGATAATGATTCTGACGGTATATTCTGGGTGACCGGCTTCGGCATTCGCCCAAAAGTACCAGTTGCGGAGTTCTTCGTAAAAGCGGTCGGAGAGTTCTTTCCGGCGGTCTTCGCGGCGGTACTGTTCTTTGAGGGAGTTGAGTGCATCTTCCGCATCTTCGGGAAAACATTGAAACCATTCGGAACGGTCTTCCCGTTTGAATCCGCGCTGTTCGAGGAGGCGGTGAATGTCGCGGTCGGTGATTTCCCGTTTTCCGATGAGACCGGTACCTGTCCATACGATGTTGTATTCCAGATGGACGGTACTTAACTGCTGCCGGATTCGGTCGTGAACATTGCCGTTGGTTTGACCGATTTTAAGCCATCCCGGTTTTTCCGGGACAGTGAAAGCGTAAAGGTTCATACCGGAAATTATAACAAAAAAAACAGCAGCAAACGGAAACCGCCGGTTACTTTGTTATTTTTGCAATGACATTGTCGATCAATCCGTAATCCTTGGCTTCATCTGCGGACATAAACCGGTCGCGGTCAGTGTCCTTTTCGATTCGGGCAATGTCATGTCCTGTGTGCCGGAGAAGGATTTGGTTCAACTTGGCTTTAATGTTTGCAAACTCTTTGGCGTGAATCATAATTTCTTCGGCAGTTCCTTCCATTCCGCCGTGCGGCTGGTGGATCATAATCCGGGCATTCGGCAGCGCAAACCGCTTGCCGTCCGCTCCCGCCGTCAGCAGAACCGCACCCATCGAAGCCGCCTGTCCGATGCAATAGGTGGCCACATCGCAGTTGATATACTGCATCGTATCGTAAATTGCCAGCCCTGCCGTGACGCTGCCGCCGGGGGAATTGATGTAAAGATGAACGTCAGCATTCGGATCGTCCGTGTTGAGAAACAACAATTGGGCAACAACCGTATTGGCAACATTGTCATCAATTCCGGTGCCGAGAAAGATAATACGGTCTTTCAGGAGACGGCTGTAAATGTCCATCGCCCGTTCTTCCCGCCCGTTTTTTTCAATTACATAAGGTATCAGCGGCATTTTGTCTTGTCTGTGATCGTGATCTGTGATCGTGAAAAACTTTTCGCAGTATTCTATCATATTTATTTTCTTTTGTCGAGCGGGAGACAGCAGGACAAAACGGAGAACACGTGCTAATTGCCGGGGACGGGGGCATCGGCGGCGCGGCGTTCCGATGTGTTGTCATTGAGAACCCGAAGCGTTTTATCGAGGAGATACACTTCTACGCACGCACCGGCAAGTTTCGGATCGGTTCCCGGCGGCAGTATCGCCCGATTCAGCACCGCCGAAGAATCAACCGCCGTGATCTCAAAAAATTCTTTTTTCAAACCGAGCGAAATCAAATACTTCATCACACGGACTGCACGGTTATACGCAAGATCGTAGTCCTCTTTATAAACGTTTTGTCCGCCGGTTTCCGTCGGAGCCGAATGTCCTTTGACCATAATTTTATTGGAACCGCCGGTCAGTTGAACCAGCAGCACTTTCAAATCCCGCATGGCTTGTTCGGTCAATTCATCGCTACCGGGATCAAAGCGGATTAAACCGCCTTTGACCGGTACGCCTTCAACCCGAATCGTTTGGACAAGCGGAAATTCTCCTTGCGGTCCGGGGACGGGCTGTCCGCCGGTGAGAGCCGCAGTCCGGCGGGAACGTTCCGCCGTGGTAGAAACCGTTGTGGTGGTTTTTTTGCTGTGCGTTTTTGTTCTGCTCGTTCCGGCATAACCGAGTTCGCGTTGCAGCGTTTCCACAATTGCTTCCCATTTGATTTCTGCAATGATGCTCATGGAGAACAGCATGATGAAAAAGCAAAGGAGCAGGGACATCATATCGCCGAAAGTGAGAACCCACTCCGGCACACCCGCTTCGGGCGGTTTTGCACGTGCCATAATTGCGTCAAACAGTTCCTAAACGAATTGCCTTACGTCTTATTTTATCACAAAAAACGGAAATTTGTCCGCCATGCCGGCACGTCACCTGCAAAGTCGGTTTTTTGCTGTAAAAGGTCGTGAAAGCACCTTCCTAAATTGCCTGTATTGCCTAATATTTGTGAGTTTTAGGACTTTGCAGTCGACGTGGCCATGCCGGTCAGCAGGCAAATGTCTGCCGCTCGCCAATAGTATTGTCCGGCAAGGACACGGCTGGCGAATTTTCCGCCGCTTTCTTGATGAAGCCGGTTTTCAGGAAATGCTTGGCATTTACAAGCCGCTTATATCAAGTTGCACAAATTCGGCGGCACGGCGGACTGTCCCCTCTTGTCCTTTTCCCGTTACCTTATAAAATAGCACCAGTTCGTTTTCCGCAAAAACGTCTGTTCAAAATCAATACAAAAAATCAAACAGGGAATGGAAATTTACCCGACAACGGC
>JAIRPZ010000201.1 GCA_031256755.1 Planctomycetaceae bacterium | reverse complement strand
CGGTGAAGACCTCGCCGGCAAAATCCGTTACGCCTCCGACTACTTCGACAGGATGTACGAATGGGCGGAAGAACTTATCCGAAAAGCAACACGACAAAAACAAAAACAAACCGCATGAGAAATTCTTCTTTTTAATAAGCAAAACTGCTGCGGTATAATCAAAAGAAAGGGGCGTGACAGTTTAAGAATTAATTCTCCGCTCCCGTTTATGGACACCGTTCCTTGTAATTTCCGCAAAATGGATTAGGATACCGTCTATGAATCTGCCCGTTCCGATATTTGATACGCATGCCCATCTCGATTTAGAACCGTTCAACGCCGACCGTGCCGATGTGGTCCGCCGTTTGGAGTCCGGTACGTTCCCCGGCGGCAATATTCCCGAAGCATTAACCGATCAGCCGGTCGAAGTTATCGGTGCCGTTATTCCCGGTATCGAACCGGCAACATGGCAAAACGTTTTAGAAACAGTCAAACTTTCCGACCGGTTTTATGCCGCCGTTGCCGTTCATCCGAATCACACTGCCGGCATCACGGAAAAAGACATGCAAATGCTGGCGGAACTTGTCCGTCAAAAAGAAGTGTCCGCAGTCGGCGAAACCGGACTCGACCGCTATCGGAATGATGCACCGATCGATATTCAGCAGACATGCTTCCGGCAGCACATCGAATTGTCCAAAGAAACCGGCAAACCGGTTTTGATTCACTGCCGGGATGCATGGGACGATTTGCTGCCGGTACTGAAATCCGAAAAACCGTTAACCGGAATCCTTCACGCTTTCAGCGGCGGCCCCGCAGAAGCAGCCGCCTGTCTTGAAAGCGGTTTGATGATCAGTTTTGCCGGGTCCGTAACTTATCGTAACGTTAATATCGAAGCCGTAAAAAGTATTCCGGCCGACCGTCTGCTGATTGAAACGGATGCTCCGTTTATGGTGCCGCTGCCGTTTCGGGGAAAATTGAAACGGAACGAACCGGTTTTGGCTTCACTCGCCGCACTCCGTCTTGCCGAAATATGGAACGTTCCGCTGCGTCACATTGCCGAAGTCACGGCACAAAACGCGCTCCGGCTGTTCCGCCGGTAGACAGATTATTGCTTGCTTACTTCCTGTGCCGGCGAAAAACCGGTCTTGACGCAATCCGAATTTGCCGGTACAATGACAGCCGCTATCGCACAAACACTTTGCGGGATTGTGTAAAGGCAGCACGAATGGCTCTGAACCATTTAGTCGGGGTTCGAATCCCTGTCCCGCAACTTTTCTTCCGGTCATAAGGAATGATCACGGAAATTCTGAAACCGCTGCGGAAAACATTGCTTCAAACGACATTGACTCCAACAACCGAACTCGCCGTTTCCGGCAAATCGTACCGATACGTTCCGCTTGCCGCTGCCGGTATTGACCTTGCGCCGGTGCCTTATTCCCTCCGCATTTTGCTTGAATCCGTGCTGCGAAGCCAAGACGGTTTTCAAATCACCGAAAAGGATGTGCAGAATCTTGCCCGCTTCGCAAGTGGCAAAATCAAAACGGCTGTCGAAGTTCCGTTCAAGCCCGCACGCGTGATTTTGCAGGATTTCACCGGCGTACCGGCGGTGGTTGATTTGGCAGCCATGCGGGCGGCAATGGCACGTCTCGGCGGCAAACCCGAAAAAGTCAATCCGCTCATTCCGGTTGACCTCGTTGTCGACCACTCCATTCAAACCGATTTCGCCGGCTGCCCCGCCGCCCTCGAAAAAAATACCGCCCTCGAATTTGACCGCAATGCGGAACGTTACACCCTGCTCCGCTGGGCGCAGCAGTCGCTCAATAATTTCCGCGTCGTGCCGCCGTCCGCCGGAATTATTCATCAGGTCAATCTCGAATACCTCGCCGACGTTGTTCATCACCGCACACAAGATAATTTGCTCTGTCCCGATTCCGTGTTAGGCACCGATTCCCATACCGTAATGATTAACGGTCTCGGCGTTCTCGGCTGGGGAGTCGGCGGCATCGAAGCCGAAGCGGTGATGCTGGGGCAGCCCTATTATATGCTTGCGCCGCAAGTGGTCGGTGTCGAACTGACCGGCAAACTTCCCTCCGGCATCACGGCGACCGATTTGGTGCTGACGTTGACGGAAATGCTGCGAAAAGAAGGTGTTGTCGGTAAATTTGTCGAATTTTTCGGTGCCGGCGCAAGGAATATGCCCGCCGCCGACCGCGCCGTCTTGTCCAATATGGCACCGGAATACGGAGCAACAACAGGATATTTTCCGGTCGATGAACAGACCATTCTGTTCCTTCAGCAAACCGGCAGAGAACCGGAGCAGATTGCCGTTGCGGAACAATACTGCAAAGTACAAAAACTCTTTGCCTCGCCTGACCAGCCGGTGCCGGAATTCAGCAAAACGCTGACGCTTGACCTTGCGTCTGTCGAACCGTGTCTGGCAGGACCGAAACGTCCGCAGGACAGAATTCCCCTTTCCCGTTTCAAGAACATTACCTCTCCGCCGCCGGAACGGACGTTGCCGGAAACTTCGCCGAAAACCGCACCGAAAATTGCGCCGGAAACGGTCTTGTCTTCGGAAAATTTTCCGCAGCAACGGCGGCTTCCGCCGGACAAAACTCCCGTTGTAATTGCGGCAGTTACGAGTTGCACGAACACGAGCAATCCGGCGTTAATGCTTGCCGCCGGTTTGCTGGCGAAAAAAGCGGTCGAAAAAGGACTGCGGGTGCCGCCTTGGGTCAAAACGAGTTTGGCACCCGGTTCGCGGGCGGTGGCGGCGTATCTGGAAAACGCCGGTCTGTTAAAACCGCTGGAAACGCTCGGATTTCACGTTGCCGGTTACGGCTGTATGACGTGCATCGGCAACAGCGGCCCCCTCGCCGCCGAAATCGAAAAACAAATCACCGAAAACAATTTGACCGCGGCGGCGGTACTTTCCGGCAACCGCAATTTCGAGGGACGCGTTCATCCCCTTGTGAAAGCGAATTATCTGGCAAGTCCGCCGCTCGTGGTTGCTTTTGCACTGGCGGGAGTGATGGAAACCGATATGCCGGCGTTTCTTGCCGATAACGCTCTTTTTCCGGCGGAAGACGAAATTGCGGAAGCCGTTAAAAAATCGGGGGCATTGTCCCCTGCCGTTTACCGGAATTGCTACCGGAACATTTTCGGTTTCAGCGAAACGTGGAACTGCATCGCTGCGGAACCGTCCGAACTTTTTGCGTGGAATCCGCAAAGCACCTACATTCAGGAACCGCCGTTCCTCGCCGCCGCTCAAGAACGCAGGCAGGAAGGAACAGCGGTGCGGGGAAGAGTTCTTGCCCTGCTCGGCGATTCGGTCACCACTGACCATATTTCACCGGCAGGTTCCATCAAACCGGATTCTCCGGCGGGAAAATTTCTGACGGCGGCGGGTACGGCAAAAGCGGATTTTAACAGTTACGGCTCGCGGCGGGGCAACGACAAAATTATGACCCGCGGCACTTTTGCCAACATTCGGATACGGAACCGTCTCGTGCCGGAAACGGAAGGAGGATTCACGAAATTTTTGCCGACCGGTGAAGTGATGCCGATTTACGATGCGGCGGTGAAATACAAGGAAGCGGGTATTCCGCTTGTGATTCTTGCGGGGGCGGAATACGGCACCGGCAGCAGCCGGGACTGGGCGGCAAAGGGAACGGCATTGCTTGGCGTGAAAGCGGTGATGGCCCGTAGTTTTGAGCGGATTCATCGGGGAAATCTTGTCGGAATGGGGGTGCTGCCGCTGGAATTTGCTCACGGTTCTTCGGTGGAATCGCTGCAATTGACGGGTGAAGAAGAATTCACGCTGCCGCTCATCGGTGCGGACTTTTTACCGGGCAGCGAAGTGTCGGTCTTTGCCGAAAAGCCGGTAACCGTGAACGGTCGGGAAATGTTCAGTACGACGGAATTCCGGGTTACCGTGCGCATCGATACGCCGGTGGAATTGCAGTATTACCTCAACGGCGGCATCCTGCCGGCAGTGTTAAAGTTGCTGAAATAAGTGAACCGGCGGCAGATATTGCCGTCTCTTTGTGTGTATCAAAATCATACATTTTTTGCCAATTTGTATTATTTTGCCGTATTATTTTGCATAACCGGAAAAAGTGTTTCATTTTGCATATCCCGTAAATTCTGAAATAATAAGAAGTTATAAAAAAATTGCGTTCCCTGCTTGCAACGGCACAGGAATTGCTGTAATTTTTAAGTGAAAAGTAAGAGTTCTGTTTCGGCACGGTGCCGGAATGTCTCTCACATCATTTATCGGTTTCCTGAATAGATTCGGAAACCGGAGAAAGGAATAAATTGAAAATGAGAAAGACCTACAATCAGATAGGTAATGGGGG
>JAIRPZ010000067.1 GCA_031256755.1 Planctomycetaceae bacterium | reverse complement strand
AACGGATTTTAGTTTATAATACGCCGGTCTCTTACAAGGTGCTTTACAAGATGAAAAGCCCTTTACAAAACAATGACACTGTTATGAACTTAAACCGTAAGGAATTTTTGCAAACCCTCGGCACGGCAGGAATTGCCGCCGTAACGTCCGTTGACGGTCTGGATGTCTTTGCCCAGACCGCCGATTCCAAAAAAACACCCGACCTCGTCGCCGTGATGGGCGGCGAACCGGATGTGATGTTCCAAAAAGCAGTCGCCGAACTGGGAGGTATCGGACGCTTTGTCAAAAAAGGACAAAAAATTGTCGTCAAACCGAATGCCGGCTGGAATCAGCCGCCGAAAGTCGGGGCGAATACCAATCCGATCCTCATGAAGGAAATCGTCAGGCAGTGTTATGCTGCCGGTGCGTCCGAAGTCAGCGTCTTCGACACGACTTGCGATGCGATGAAATCGTGTTATGAAAACAGCGGCATTGAAGCCGCCGTCAAAGAGGCAGGCGGAAAAATGCTGCCCGCCGGTAAAGCCGCCGCCGATAAAGGTTACTACGCCGAAGTCGAACTTCCGAAAGCGGAGGTTCTCAAAAAAACGCTGATTCACAAGGCATTGCTCGAATGCGATGCGTGGATTAACGTCCCGGTCCTGAAAGTTCACAGCAGTGCAAGATTAACGATTGCCATGAAAAACTACATGGGAATCGTTTGGGATCCGCGTTTTTTTCACGGCAACGGTTTGGCACAATGCATCGCCGACGTTTGCACATGGGAGAAAAAGCCGGTGCTGAATGTCGTGGACGCATACCGGATTATGAAATCAAACGGTCCCCGCGGACGATCCGAAGCCGATGCGGTTCTCGTTAAAGCACTCTTTGCTTCGACCGATTTCGTCGCTGTCGATACAGCGGCAACGCTTTTGGCGGAACAGTTTACAAAAGTGCCGCTTAAAGATGTCGAGCATATCACCATCGGCGAAAAGATGGGACTTGGTACGACCAAACTGGATACGCTTAACGTAGCAAAATTGAAGGTCTGACGAGTGTGCCGCCGTCCGCTCTGCCGGATGTTATTCCGGCAGCGGAAGGTTTTCCCACCGGTCATAGAGATCAAAAAAAGCGTTGCGGAAATTGCCGCCGCTTTTTTCAAACACCTCCCGCAGCACTGTTTCCGCCGGCGGTACGGGGGAAATTTGCCGGACAATCTCCGCAAAAATCGAAAACTGCGGAATTGTCCGGTATAGAACCGGTATGAACCGCAGCGGTTTATGCACTGTCAGGATCATCCGCTTGGAAAAATAACGCAGCCGCAACCGGTGATGCAGCGGTAATTGTTCAAAGCCGTCCACAAAAAGCGTTTTCTGCCGCCATTCTTTTTGGATGACCGGCAGTTTCCGGTTTTGTTCATTGAACAAGAGATATTGATATTCTGCCGGATTTTCACGCTCTTTGTACTGATTCAGCATGGAGAGTAAAAGCGCGGACTTCCCAGAACCGTGCGGACCGGCAATTTGGCAAACCGAAAACTTTTCCGCTTTTGCCAGCAGTGAATCTGCGGAAACGCCCGGTTCGGAAAACCGAAAGGAAATCGTACCGGCAGTCCAGAATTTAGTCGAAAACGGGTTCGTGTCGGCAGCGGCTGTATTGTTCAATGGAGTTGTTCCATAACCACTAATGGTGATGATTGACAGAGTGTACTGATTTTTTCGTTTTTGTATATCTGCGGCAAAACTTCAATCAAACCGGCTGCTCCGTTTCTGCGGCGGGCGGTTTCGCAACAACTTCATCCGGTTCACGCCGGTTTTGTCCGGGATTTTTCCGCATAAACAGGGCGGTTCCCAGCACAAGCAGGAAACATCCGAAGTATTTCCAGCCGCGTCCGGGATCGGCATTGACAGATAACGTACTCATCGCAATACTCTCACGCGGTTTCGTTTCCCAAGGAAAAACCGATCCGTCATAAAGTTCGTGAAACTGCGGCTGATCCGGGTAAAACGGTCCCAAATAAGACGATTGATAAATCCGCCATCCTTTGCCGGTTCCGCGGCAATAACCCGGACGGTTCATCGAAATCCGCACGTTTTCTCCGCCCGGCAGCGGCGAAAAATCCGCCGATGACCGCGAAAAAAAGATCCCTTTCATTGCCGGATCAACCGGCTGCACATAATCAACCAAACTCGAAAAATGAGACGGCATTCGGGTTCCCGGTTCTGTCCGCTGTTCAAATTTTTTCAGAAAAATACCGAAGCCCAGATCAATTTTCTCAAAATCCAATTGCACGCAGAGTGTCCGGTTTTTCCCGTAAAGATACCGGATTTGATCCTGCTGCGGCGGCAGAGGAATCACTGTCGGCGAAACCGCCCGCAGCCAAAACGTGCTTTCATTGCCGTCAAACACGGCACGCAATTTGATCCGTGTTTCTTTATGCTGTCCCGGTTCAGCCGCTTTCGGAACAATCCGGCTGCCGGGACAATCGTGCGGAACGAATTTTTCAACAGCAACATCAACTTCATACGGCATTCCTTGGGCAATCGTACACATCAATTTTTCCGATCCTTTCTGATTCGGCATTTCTCCGCCGGCGGTTCCCTCCCCCAGAAACTCTTTGATCGCCGTATTGCCTCTCTCCGATACTTCGCCGCTGACACTTTTCTGTCCTGCCCGAAGCCGGTAATACAACTTGCAGTCAGGACCCTGCATAAAATCCAGCCGGGGCAACGCTGCCCGTTTCAAGACCGGATGATCGGCAAGAGCCGCATTTTTACTCATCATTTCATACGGATTGATCCAATACGAACCGAAAACCCCAAGCCGCCGCGCGTGAACATTCATTTCGGGATTGTCGGGAAAAAGCGTCATTGATTCCTGTTCGCCTCCTTTTGTATAAAGCGTAAAATGGAGTATCGGTCCCCGCTCTTTGAATTGGACATTGCCGATTTCCAAGCCGAATTCTTTTAACGGAACACGCTGCCCGGCAGCAAGGGCGATCAGTGTGCCGGCATCGATAGGCATCCGAAAGTTGTTGCGGTGCAAAATCACAGTGCCGTACGGACCGGCAGTGCGATCCGGCAGATCGGTGGTGATCTCCGCACCGGAGCCGAGAATTGTTGATGAATGTGAATGTCCGACGCTCTGCCCGGCACCGTAGTGCAGCGACCCTGCGGTCAGGAAAGCGATCAATTCTTCTTTACAGAGTGCGGTGCTGTACGACACCCGCTCCCCTTGCGACATCGTCGCCGAAGCACCGCGGACATCGAATCCGTGTACCGGCTGTTTTTGTTCAAGCCGGACGGATTCCCATTCTCCGGCGGATGTTTGTTTCCCGCTGAAACCGCTGCCTTTCCTGCGGATATTTAATTCGAGCGGCGGTGCCGGTTCGAGAAGGGAATCGGCATAATAATCCAGCACTTCGAGTTGTACACTTGGATCGCCGGTTGGAATTTGCCCGTGATCGCGCCGGGCTGTCTGCATAGCGTACCATAATGTTGTTTGATAGGGCTTGCTGTTTTTGATCCAGTGATCGTATTGGTAGTCATCCCAACTGAACGGACCCGGGCGAAAGGGAATTCGCTGTATTTTCGGCGTATCGGCGGACGGTTGAGCGGCAGTATGATCGGTGAGTTCGAAAGTGATTTGCTGTTGTTCCGGTCGGCTGGCGGTATTTCCTATCGTTCCTTCCGGCAGAGTGATTTGGGCTTCTTCGCCGCCGTTCCATGTTTGGAAACAGCCGAAAAACAGAATCAGGATTCCGCAGTGGACGGTGAGAAAGGGAAGATCGGATTTTTCCCAAGGGAAGCGGCTGACGATGTGGGCGAGGATATTAACGGCAAGCAGCAGAAGAAGGAAAGCAAAGCAGGGATTGCCGTAGAGGACGAATCGGGAGACCGCCGCTCCGTATTCGGATTCGATGAATGTTCCCCAAGCAAGAAGGATGAGGATGATGATCAACAGCACGATGCCGAGGAAAAGTGAACCGGTTTGCCGAATGGCGGCGGCAAGAAACGGGAATAATCGAGAATTTCGCATACCGCAGATTTTGACAAAAAATGCAAAAATTACTAGCCGGGCGGCTGTGCAACGCTTCGGAACAAGACGGCTGCCCGGCAAAGCGTGACGGGTTGACCTGTCTGTTTTTTCGGATAGAATTTGTGACAGACATTTCTGACACGTGCTTTAAGGAGGAAATCCATTCACAAACGATATTTCTGCCAACCCGTCCGTTCCGGCAAAGCGGCTGCAAATCGTCATCATGGCGACCGGCAGTTTTGCTGTTCCGTCTATCCGTGCCTTATGCGAAGCAAACCGGTTTGATATTGTCTGTCTCGTAACAAATCCGCTGCGCTATGACAAAAACGGCACACCGATCATCACGCCTGCCCGGACAGTTGCCGCCGAATTCGGACTGAATATTTCCGACAAAGAAGATGTTCATTCCGAAGAGTTTTTTAATTTTCTCTATCTTGTCCGTCCTGATTTAATTTTCGTTTGCGATTTCGGTCAGATTCTCTCCAAACGCACCCTTTCCGGCTCGCTGCTCGGCGGAATCAATCTTCACGGGTCGCTTTTGCCGAAATTCCGCGGGGCAGCACCGGTACACTGGGCTATTCTTACCGGCGAAACCTATACGGGAGTCAGCATCATTCACATGACTCCGCAGATTGATGCCGGACCGGTCATTGCCCAAAGCCCGCCGATTCCGATTTCGCCGCGTGAAACCGTTTTGGAACTCGAAGAACGGCTCGCCGAATACGGTGCCGAACTCGTCCTTGATGTTGTTACAAAAATGTCGCGGAACGAAACGATCCGCATTATCGAACAACGTCACGACCGTGTTTCCAAAGCACCGCGTCTGAAAAAAGAGAGCGGACTTGTGCCATGGGACTGGTCGTCGCATGATATTTACAATCATTTCCGGGCAATGTTTCCGTGGCCCAAATCGTTTACCGATTGGCACCGCGAAGACGGTTCAACACTTCGGCTGATTTTCGGCGAAATGTACCCGCTGGACAATGCGTTTAAGGAATTGATCGCAGACGATTACAACCGGGCGATTTTCGTGGCACCGATACTGACCGATGCAAAGTTAGACAACTTGGAGGAATTAAAAGAAGAGCCGATCCATGCGGGACCGTTTGATCCGCATACGAATCCGTCTCCGCGCAGACCGGCGTGGTGGAAGCCCGGTACGGTGATCCGGGCAGGCGGCAACGAATTGCTCGTTGCCGCAGCGAACGGCATTGTACGGATCACGCAAATTCAGCCCGCAGGAAAAAAAATGATGCCGGTTCAGGATTTTTTCCGCGGCTATCCTCTCAAAGAAGGAGATAAACTCGGATAAACAACGGTATTCCGTCACATTGGCGGCAGAATAAGAGACCCTTCGTCAATTTTAGTCCGGTCAGCGAATTGGTGTAAGTTTTCGGACCGGCTGTGCTTATGGATAATCTGCGGATTATTTGTTGTATAAAATTTTGAACCGGCTGCGGAGATCGGCGATGATTTTTTGATCGGTCTGCGTCCGGTACGGATCGGTATCGGCAAGGTTGCAGCGGCAGAGTGTCAATTTGGCTTTCAGATTATTCTGTCCGTCAACGTTTCCTTCGGCTTTTAAGGTGACCAGCCCTTCGGACTCCTGTAGGATTTCGGCTTCAATGGCAAGCGTTTGTCCCGGCTGTACGAAACGGGCATATTTGACATTTTTTGCTTCTTTCAGAACGACAATACTGTGGGCAAAGTCCTCGCTGACGCGGATGAGCCAAGCCGATGTCTGGGTCAACGCTTCGAGCATTAAAACGCCCGGCATAACGGGGAAATTCGGAAAATGTTCCTGCAAATACTCTTCTGCTAACGAAAGGGCTTTGGTCGCTGTAATTCGTTTGCCCGGTTCAATGGACGTAATTTTGTCAATCAGCGAAAAATACATTGTGAACAAATGAAATTTGACGATCTTCCGTTATTCTACAAAAGATCGGCGGAGTCCGCAAGTCGTCCCACGTCACCTGCAAAGTCGGTTTTTTTGCTGTAAAAGGTCGTGAAAGCACCTTCCTAAATTGCCTGTATTGCCTAATATTTGTGAGTTTTAGGACTTTGCAGTCGACGTGTGCAACACCCGGCAAACTTCACCATAAAAAACGGTATAATGTATTATCCCTAATTTTTTTATTTTGTCAAGTGACCACTCAAACTTACGCAGAGACACTCCGTCTAGAAATTAATACCGCCCTTGATGCGGTTTCACAATTTTCCGCCGATTGCCCTGACCGTCTCCGAGAAGCGATCCGGTATATGCTGCTTGCACCGGGAAAACGCTTTCGCCCGATACTCGTTTTAGCGGCTTATGATCTTTGCTGCCGATCTTCGGACAACCAAGACAACCACCATCAAATTCCCCTTCGGGCAGCGTGTGCTGTGGAAATGATTCACTCTTATTCGTTAATTCATGACGATTTGCCTGCAATGGATAATGACGATCTCCGGCGGGGAATCCCCACTTGTCACCGGAAATTTGATGAAGCAACCGCCATTCTCGCCGGCGATGCGCTGCAAACTTCAGCATTTCAAGAAATTACCGGCATCACTCCGCCGGAACTTGCCGTTCAATGCTGCCGGGAACTCGCTTGCGCCGCCGGTGTGTACGGGCTGGTCGGCGGGCAAATGGGAGATATTATTCACGAAAAAAAAATTGATCATGCCGCACCGGCTATCGAAATACTTGAAAAAATCCACCTCCGTAAAACCGGTTCGCTGATCCGTACCTCGCTTAATCTTGGCGGAATAATTGCGATTGCTTCAGCAGAACAATTATCCGCATTAAGCAACTTCGGTTATTATTTCGGTCTTGCTTTTCAAATAACTGACGATTTGCTGGATGTTCTCGGCAACGAACAAACAGCAGGTAAACGTCTTCGGAAAGACGATGCGATGGACAAATGGTCATATCCCCGGTTTTTGGGTGTTGATGGAGCCAAACAAGCCGCCGCCGAAGCCGTTGCAAATGCCGGAAAAGCATTGGACATTTTCGAGCAGGATTCCAAACCACTGAAATTGCTTCGGGAGATGATCGAACAATTACCGAATCGGAAAAAATAACAAAGTTTGTATTCCCTGATGATGTTTATGCTTCAATGTGATATTTGCCCGCGGAATTGTTTTCTTGCCGAACAAAAAACCGGCTTTTGCGGTGTCCGAACTTTGCAAAACGGTAAAATCGTTTTGCAAACCTACGGTAAAAGTACGGGATTCGCCGTTGATCCCGTCGAGAAAAAACCGCTGAATCATTTTTATCCCGGTTCGCAAACACTGTCTTTCGGCAGCATCGGTTGTAATCTTTCCTGCACGTTCTGCCAAAACGCAAGTACCGCCCAAACCGGCAATGTTTCACTGCTCCATACTGAAGCAACGCCGGACAGTATTGTTGCTCTTGCTGCAAAAATGCACTGCCAAAGTGTTGCCTTTACTTATAATGAACCGATCATCTCGGCAGAGTTCGTGACGGAGACCGCTGCCGCTTGCCGAAAGGCGGGTATCAAAACGATTGCTGTTTCCAATGGTTACATTTCAGAAATCCGCCGGAAAGAATTTTTTGATTTCATGGATGCCGCCAACATCGATCTCAAAAGTTTTTCAGAAGATTTTTACAGAAATTATTGCTCAGCGGAACTTGAACCGGTTAAACAAACAATCCGTTATCTGTCGGAATCGAAGACATGGCTTGAAATTACGGTGTTGTTGATTCCGGCACGGAACGATTCCGATCAGGAAATAGCGGCACTTTCGCAGTGGATTGCCGAAAATGCGGGGACAGAAGTACCGCTGCATTTTTCCGCATTTCATCCGGCAAACAGAATGCTGAATTTACCGCCGACTCCGCCGCAAACGTTATTCAATGCAAGAGAAATCGCGTTTTCCTTCGGGCTGAAATATGTTTATACCGGCAACATTCGCGATCCGGCAGGACAATCAACGACGTGTCCGCAATGCGGTCAAACGGTCATTGCCCGCAACGGTTACAAAGTGGAAGAGTACCATATTGATGCGGAATCCTGTTGCCGGTACTGCGGACAATCCATCAACGGCAAGTTTGAGGAAATTGATTGATTAAGGGCTTGACGTATCAGTATTTAACTCTTCCTGCTGTCCATACGGCGTGTGGCTCTGAATGAATTCTTCCGCCCGGCGGAAAGCCGTCATCACTTCGTCATCAGTCGGCTGATGTTTTGCAAATTTGACAATGTCCGCCGATTCCAAAAATGGAACAAGCATCTTTAACTGATCAGCAAACCGGGCAGGTAAAAAATCACCGCTCCGGTACCGGTATTCCGGTTTAACAATTTTGTACAAAAACTCTTCTGTTGTCAGTTCCGGCACGCGTATTCCGGTCATACATTCGGCGTACCAGCGGACAATGTCCGACAAATCAATAAAAAACGCTTTAATATCCGATTCGTGTTTCCGGCTTTCCATTAAAACCGCAAGCCGCTGCAATGCCTGTTCCTGTACGGACAGCGGATTGATTTCGGCAGTTTCTTCTTTCTTTTTTCGTTTCAGAAAATACAAAAGAAGGAGCAGGATTGTGAAAATGGCGAAAATCGCCAAAACATAATAAAACCAGTTCGTTTCCGCAATCGGCTTTGCCGAAAGACCGATGTCGTTCAACGAAGCATTTTCGGAAACGGACGCAAAGATTTCAATTTCCGAATCCGGTATCGTCAGTGTTTGATCGCCGCACCGGAGAGCAACGGACCAAATCGGCATTTTTCCGGCGTGCTTGGGAATTGCCGTCAGAACAAGTTGCCTCCGTAATACTTCGGTTCGGGTGATGGTCAACTCTCCCAAAGATTCACCGAAAGGCGGAAATTCAACATCAATATTGCCGGGACACTCAACCGACAGCGTCAGTGTCAGCGTATCCGCAAGATAAGGTTTGTCCGGTGTCATAACCCATGCCGCCCGAATTCGACCGTCATCGGACACCGCCGATCCCAATTCCGCCGATACTGCCGGTAACGTCAAGCCGAAACATAATCCGAAAAAGAAAAGAGACCGGTACATAAGTTTAGGATTCCGCCGCTTTTGATACTGCATTGAGTGCTGCCTGAGCAAGTTTCCGACCGGCTTCTTCGCACTTGTCAAGGATGTCACAGGAGGGCTTGAATTTGCTCTGAATCGGCGGCATTAACCGCAGCCAGCCGGTTTCTTCGATCCACATATCCAAATGTTTGGAACCGGCACCTGCCCAGCCGTGAGAACCAAACGCCATGGCCGTCTTCGGAATACATTTTAAGCCGCGAATATACGTCAACACTCCGCTCAAAAAAGGCATCATCTGCATGTTCATTGTCGGCGAACCGAGAGCCACTGCCGAAGCGTCCAGCATTTCCAAAGCAATCCGTGTCAGTGTATTCTTTCGGACGTGCAAAAACTGCACGCTGACCTTGTCGGATTCAAGCGTTGCTCCGCGCATGACCGCATCCGCCATCTGTGCCGTACTCCCCCACATGGAATCGAAAAGGATCAACAGTTTCGGGGCGTATTTTCCGGCTGCCCAATTTTGATATTCCCCGATAATCGTTGAGACATACCGCCGCCAAATGAGACCGTGCGACGGGGCAATCATTTTGATCGGAATGTTCTCCGCCGCTTTCAATACGGCTTGAACCTGCTTGCCGTAAGGAGTGACAATGTTTGCATAATATGTTTTCGCTTCAACAAGAATAGAGTGGAGATCATATTGGTCATCAAACCGTTCCGAAGTTGCGAGATGCTGTCCGAAAGCATCCATCGAAAAAAGGATTTGGTCTTCGGGAATGTAGGTGAACATGGACTCGGGCCAATGCACCATCGGCGTATCAAGAAACGAGAGCGTTTTGCGTCCGAGCGGAATTTTATCGTGCGGAGAAACAATCTGAATTTTCCAGTTTGCCGTATCGAAATAACCGCCAAGAGCATCTTTACATTTTGCATTGCAAAGCAGCGTTGCATTCGGTAAATTCGCAAGAAGCGCACCGAGACCGCCGGCGTGATCCGGTTCGGCGTGATTACAGACGACATAATCAACTTTTGCCAAATCGGTTTTATCGGCAATGTTATGGAGAAGATTGGAAACATAAGGGGCTTTCACCGCATCAATAACGGCGGTCTTTTCGTCCCGAATGAGATAAGCGTTGTAAGTCGCACCGTGATGGGTATCGAAACTGTGAAAATCCCGGACATCCCAATCAACATAGCCGACCCAATCAATGTTTTCCGCGAGTTCTGTTGTCATGGCTGAATTTAGTTTAGGTTAAAAACATCCTACCATAAAACAGTCCGGTTGCAAGGTTGTCCTGCCGGACAGACGTTATTCCAGTCCGTATTCTTCGATTTTCCGGTAAAGCGTCCGCTCGCCGATGTCCAGTATTTTCGCCGCCTCTTTCCGATTACCCTCGGCAAACTTCAACGTTTCCGTAATAAACAACCGTTCAATCTCCGCCATTGGTCTGCCGATCAGGTCTTGCAGATCGGCGGTCAACGGTCGGCGGTCAGCCGTCAGCCGCAAGCGGGAATCCGCAAACTGTCCGCCGCCGAGTTCTTCCGGTAAATCGTCCGCATCGAGAATTTCATCGTAATCGACCACGACCATACTTTCGGCAACATTCCGCAGTTGCCGGACATTCCCAAGCCAAGCGAAACCGAAGAGTGCTTTCCGTGCCGCCGGAGCAATGCCCTTAATTGTTTTACCGTACTTCTTCGCAAATTGCCGGACAAAATGATCCAGCAGAACCGGAATATCTTCTGTCCGTTCCCGAAGCGGCGGAATCCGAATCGTAACTACTTTAAGCCGGTGATACAAATCCTGCCGGAATGTTCCTGCCGACACCGCTTCTTCAAGATTCCGGTTTGTTGCGGAAAGAAGACGGACATTGACTTTGATCGTGTTATTCGATCCCACGCGGGTCACTTCGCCGTTTTCGAGAACCCGCAACAGTTTGATCTGTGTTGGCATCGGCATATCGCCGACTTCATCGAGAAACATTGTTCCGCCGTTTGCATATTCAAATTTGCCGAGCCGGTCGGAAGAAGCATCGGTAAACGCTCCTTTGACGTGACCGAAAAGTTCGCTTTCCAAAATGTTTTCACTCAATGCACCGCAATTCAAAGCAACAAACGGTTTCGCTTTCCGTAAACTGTTTTGGTGCAGCGATTGAGCAAACAATTCTTTGCCGGTACCGGTTTCTCCCTGAATAAGAACCGTTGCGTCGGTCGGAGCGATCCGGCGTAGACGTTCCACCACAGCGAGCATCTGCGGAGAATTGCCCAGTACACCGGAAAAACCAAATTTCTCATCGAGACGGTGTTCCAAATCACGGTTAATCCGGCGGAGTTTCGCACTCTCCCCTGCCCTTTCCGCAATCGTGCGGAGTTGTTTGAGATCGAGCGGCTTTTGAAGATAATTGAATGCGCCGAGTTGCATTGCTTCCACGGCAATTTCAATGGAATTGTTTGCGGTGATCACGATCACTTCCGTTTCGGCGGAAATTTTTTTGACTGTTTTCAGAATTTCGATTCCGCCGTCCGGTTTTTCGAGCATCAGATCGGTAATGATAACATCAAAATACTGCCCTTCAATTTTTTTGACCGCATCTTTTTGGGAGTGAACAACTTGACAGACCGCCCCGATTTTTTCGAGGGAAACGGCAATCACATCGGCGTGATTGACTTCATCGTCAATTACTAAAATTGTCAGCGGCGGTTCAGACATCACCGGAAAGGATAACACAAACTTCTTATCGGGAATAACAATAACATGGACGGATTGGGTCTGCAAGAGCATTGCCGCTGTATGCTGTTCTTTACCCTCCCCTACCCCTAAATTTTGACCAAGAGGCATGTTCACTCGCACCGCGCAGCGATAGCGGTACGGCGTACTTTTCACAAAACACGAGCGGGAGACAGTCCTTGCCGGACGGGGGCTGCCGCCGGCAGTATTGCTGGCACCAAGATATGCCTGTCTGGCAAGGACACAGCAGGCGTTGTCGCCGCTTGTTTATTTTTCTGAATTGCTTATTTTGAGTTTCACCGCTTTTCCGACATCAAACGTTTGCGTAACGTTTTTCTCCTTGCCGGTGATTTCAATTTCAAATGGTGTCGTTTCCG